>CAZDYS010000334.1:0-4883 GCA_964509445.1 uncultured Planctomycetaceae bacterium | reverse complement strand
GCTCGGCGAGGATCTCCAGCGCGCGCTGCTCGCTGCGCGCGCGCCCGCGGTCGCGCAGGCGCTGCCACCAGCGAGGATGGTGGAACCGCTTGACCACGACGGCGCGGTCGTCCACGACGACGCGTTCGACGGTTCGGGTCGGACCCTGTTTCAGCGTCCGAGACGATTCGTGGTTCCCTTCGCTGCGCGGCGTTTCCACCGAGGCATCTTAGCCGTCTAGAATCGCGCGCCTTGACGCTCCAGCTCTACATCCTGCGTCAGCTCCTCGTGTCGATCGCCTTCGCGCTGGCGGGCATCGCGCTGTTCGTGCTGCCGACCACCCTGATTCAGGCGATCCACAAGCTCGAGGGAGTCGATCTCTTCGTGGTCTTGCGCTACCTGCCGATGGTGCTGGTCGAGCTGGTCGCCTACCTCCTGCCGATGGCGTTCCTGCTCGCGGTCGTCGCGACCTACGGCCGGCTGGCCGCCGAGCGCGAGCTGGTCGCGATCAAGATGGCCGGCATCCACCCCGCGCGCCTCACGCTGCCGGCCCTGGCGATCGCCGTGGTCCTGAGCGGGTGGACCTGGCACCTCCTGTCGAACGTCTCGCCGGAGTGGAAGTACAAGAGCCGCAACTACCTGCGCTACCAGGCCGTGGAGGCCTTCAAGAACTTCCGCGGGCAGACGGAGCTGCGGTTCGGCCGCTCGTCGCTCAGCGCGGAGCGCGCCTCCGGCAAGCTCTTCGAAGGGGTGCTCCTGAACCTGGCGGAGGACGAGGACGACGAGGTCGTGACGGTCCTGGCGGACCGGGCCTGGCTGGACGTCGTCGTGGAGCCGGACGAGGAGACCGGCGAGCCGGAGGAGGTGCTGGAGATCAAGCTCGAGCGCATGGAGCTCCTCGGCGAGAACACGATCCTGCGCAACGCGAAGCCCGAGTACCGGCTGCCTCTGGACGAGGTCTTCCGAATCAAGCCCAAGAACCAGAACGAGCCCAAGTACCTGCGCTCCGCGGTCATGCGCGAGCGACTGCGCGAGGGCACCGTCGAGCCCGAGCTCGTCCCGCAGTTCCAGTACGAGATCGAGCGGCGCAAGGCGCTCGCGTGGATCTACTTCGTGTTCCTCCTGCTCGGCGTTCCGACGGGCATCCTGCTGCGCTCCGGCACGCAGCTGGGGGCCTTCACGGGGGCCGTGGGCTACGCGTTCCTGTACTACGTGCTCGCGCTCCAGCTCGGCAAGGCGCTGGTGAAGTCCGGCGCGGTCGAGGCCCTCCCGGCCGCCTGGAGCACGAACGTGCTCTTCGTCCTCGTCGGAGCGGTCCTGTTCCACCGCGCGGTGTGGCGATGAGGCCGGGCTTCCTGCGCATCGGCGGCTTCCTGGACCGCTACGTCGCGAAGCTCTTCGCCCAGTCCTACCTGGCGGCGTTCCTCCTGGTGGTGGGGCTGGTGCTGATCCTCGAGCTCGCGGCGGGGATCGACGACTACCTGGAGCCGGACGAGAACGGGGAGGCGCCGCCGCTCCTCCTGGTCGTGGAGTACTTCCTGCTGCGCATCCCGTTCCTCTACCTGGACATGTCGCCCTACGTGACGCTCGTCGCGGGGCTCTTCACGGCGACCAAGCTCACGCGCTTTCGCGAGGTCGTCGCGGCGCTCGCGGCCGGGGTCAGCGTGCGGCGGCTGTTCGCACCGGTGCTCCTGGGCGCGACGCTGCTGGCCGGTGGCATGTTCCTCTTGCGGGAGTGGGCCACGACCTCGATCGGGCAGCGGCGCGCGGCGCTGCACGACCGGCTCAAGGAGCGCCGCGAGGCGCCGGTCCTCGAGAACTTCTTCGTGGTCACGCCGACGGGACAGCGCGTCCAGATCCAGGAGTACCACGTGGGGGACCGGGAGATCCGCCGGCTCACCTGCCAGTTCCGCGACGGCGAGCGCCAGGTGCGCGTGTTCGCCCAGCGCGCCACACCGCTCGAGGGAGGCCGCTGGCAGCTCGAGGGCGCCGAGCGTCGCGAGCTGGACGCCAACGGGCTCAGCAAGACCGCGCCGACGCTGCTCGAGGACGTGCGGTTCGAGACCGCGGACGTCGAGCTGTCCTACCGCGGACGCAACGAGCCCATGACGCTCTCGTTCCGGGAGTCGCGCGGGCTGCTCGAGCGCGAGCCCCGCAATCGCCAGTACCGCACGTTGCTGCACCACCACATGAGCTTCCCGCTGGCCGGCGTGGTCCTCCTCCTGGTGGGGCTGCCGTTCGTCGTGCGCCAGGAGCGCGGCAAGGCCGGCGAGCGGGTCGCCAAGGGGTTCTTCCTGTGCCTGATGTACTTCGGAATCGAGTTCGTGTTCCGGACGCTCGGCCTCCAGGGGCAGATTCCGCCGCTTTTCTCGGCCTGGCTGCCGGTCCTCGGCTTCGGGGCCCTGGGGAGCGTGCTGTTCTTCGGACAGCGCTCCTGAGCCGCCGCGAAAGCCGGCGGCCGGCGGGAAGACCGGTCGCTGCGGGTCGTACACTGGCAGCGCCTCCCGTCTCGACCGGCCCACGCCAGCCCGGTCTCCCCCTCCTGATCCGAATCGCGATGCTCCGCTGCCTGCCCTCGTCCGCGCTCGTCGCGCGCTCCTGCGCCCTCTCCTTCGTGTTCCTGGCGGCCTGCCAGACCTCTCGAGAGGAAGGAGAGGTGCAGGACGTGGCCTGGCTCGTGCGCCACGGGGAGTACGCCAAGGCTCGCGAGGAGGCCCGCACGCTGGTGGAGCTCAGCCCCGACGATCCCCAGGCGCGCGAGCTCCTGCGCGGGGCGGAGGCGGCCTACCTGCTCGAGCTGGGGCGACGCTCGGTGCTCGACGGGGACGGCAAGCGCGGCCTGGTGTTCTTCCGGCAGGCGCTCGAGCTGGACACGGACAACGACGTGGCGCTCGGCTGGATCCTGAAGACGCGCGTCCAGCTCGCGGAGGAGGCGCTGGACCTGGGCTGGAACGAGTCCTCCGGGGGCGACCTCGACCTGGCGGAGTCTTATTTCGAGGAGGTGCTCTCGCACCTGCCGCGCGGCACCGAGTCGGAGCGCATCGAGACGCTCCGCTACCAGGCGAAGAGCGGGCTCGACCGGGTGCTGCTCACGAAGAACTACCGCGAGACCCAGAGCGCCTCGTACTTCCGCGAGGGGATGAACGACCTGCGCGTCTACCGACTCCCGAGCGCGGCTCACGGGTTCGGCGTCTCGCTCGAGTACGACGAGGACAACGAGCGCGCGACGAACCGCAAGGGCGACGTCGACTCGATGCTCGCCTCGGAGATGCTGGCGAAGGCCGAGGGGCTCGAGGCCTCCGGTCTCTACAGCGCCGCCCGCAACGAGTACCGGCGCGTCCTCCTGATCGAGGAGGACAGCCAGCCGGCGCGCGACGGGCTCGATCGGATGGACGTCGAGGTGCGCGTCAACAAGCTCCTGGCGAAGGCCGAGATGGACCTCTTGCGCGGCGACTTCGGCGCCGCCGAGAACGGGATCGAGGGAGCCGCCGACATCACGGGGCTCCAGACGGACGCCGTGGGGCGCCTGCGCGCCCAGCTCCAGGACGCTCGCTTCGAGGAGATGTACCAGGAGGCCTTCGGGCTCGAGCGCGACTACCTGTTCCTGGAGGCCGTGCAGGCCTACGAGGAGCTCCTGGCCGAGGCGGAGTCCTACCGCGACGCGATCCGGCGACGGAACTCGCTGCGCGAGTTCATCCTGCTGGCCCAGGACCTCTACGCGAAGGGCATCGCGGCGGAGACGGACGAGGAGGCGGCGGAGTTCCTGCGCCAGATCCCCGTGTTCTGGCCGGAGTACCTGGACGTGGACAAGCGTCTCGCGGAGATCGAGCGTCGGCTCGCGGCGAAACAGCCGGCCGAGCCCGAGGCCGTGGAGCCTACCGAGTCCGTCGAGCCCGCCACGGAGACGGACGGCCAGGGCTCCGGAGCGGACGGCTCCTAGAGCTCAGCCCTCGCGGCGACCGGCCGCGTCGGGTTCGGTCGCCACCTCGGCGTCCGTCCCGTCCTCGCGCGCGTCGGGCCCCGCCAGCCAGGCGCGGCGGAAGCCGTAGCCGGACACCATCGCACTCCCCATCGCGAAGATCGGGTGGAGCGCTCCGAAGTCCCCGCGCCACACGACCAGCCCCCAGTAGAGGTACGGACCCCAGGCGCTGACGCCGAACACGATCCAGCGGGTCCGCACGCCGTAGGTCCAGGGGATCTCGCTGGCCTCCTCCGGTGCTGGCCCGATCTCTTTCTCGATGCGGTCGAGCTCGAGCGCCACGCGGTCCATCAACCCCTGGTTCCCGCGCAGCGTCGCGACCGCGATCGGGATCGTGTAGAGGTTCAGCAGCACGGCGCCGATGCCGAGCAGCATGTGCACCGTCGAGGGGACGCCGATGTTCGGTCCGTAGCCGAGCACGGCCGTCGCGACGGCGGCGACCGCGGAGAAGAGCGAGAGCGGATAGCCGCGCTTGTTCGCGAAGAACTGGTTCAGCTCCGCGAGGAACGTGGGGGAGAGCGGCCGCGCGGCACTGGCCTGCTTGAGGATCCGGCCCGTGACGATCATGAACAGGATGAAGGCCGTGTTCGTCGCCACGCACAGGACCGAGGTCAGGAGACCGAGCGCGAGGTGTTTCTGGGACCCGTCGTGCGCGAGGCCGAGGCCGACCGTGGCCAGCATCATCGGCACGAGGAGCGCGGCGAGCCCCGCGTAGTAGTGCCACATCCGCATCGCGCGGCCGATGCTAGCGGCGGGCGGCGCGGGCGGCGAGCGCGCGCAGGACGTCCGCGGGGCGAATGTGCTCCATGCAGACGGGGCCGTGAGGCTCGCGGCAGGTGCGCGCGAGGCACGGAGCGCAGGCCGGTGGGTCCTGAGCCCGCAGCTCGAGGTGCGGAGAGCCGGGCTCCCCCGCGAGCGGCCAGGG
>CAZDYS010000333.1:2460-4887 GCA_964509445.1 uncultured Planctomycetaceae bacterium | reverse complement strand
CGTGGCGAACACGATCGCGCGCGGCGGCGCCGACCGCGTGCTGACGGTCGACATGCACGCGGCCCAGATCCAGGGCTTCTACGACATCCCCGTCGACCACCTCTACGCGAAGCCGGTGCTGCTGGACGCGCTCGAGGAGCTCGAGGTCGAGCGTCCGGTCGTCGTCAGCCCGGACGTCGGCGGCATCAAGATGGCGCGCGGCTACGCCAAGGCGCTCGGGGACACCGACCTCGCGATCGTCGACAAGCGGCGGATCTCCGGCTCGGAGATCGCCGTGGAGCACATGATCGGTGAGGTCGAGGGCCGCAACGTGGTCATCGTGGACGACATGATCTCCACCGGTGGCTCGATCTCCGAGGCGGCGCGCATCTGCAAGCAGAACGGCGCGCGCTCGGTCGTCCTGGCCGTGTCGCACGCGGTGCTCTGCGGGCCCGCCGTCGAGCGGCTGCAGGCCTGCCCGGCCGACACCATCCTCGTCACCGACACCATTCCGCGCCACGGCACGTCGCCGTCCCAGCTCAAGGTCGTCTCGGTCGCCCCGCTCCTCGGGCAGGCCATCCTGAACCTCCACGAATCGAAGTCCCTCAGTGTCCTCTTCGACTCTCTCGAAGGCTGAGAGGCTTCTCTCCACCCCAGTCGTTCGAACCATCCTGGGAACCACCTCATGAGTGCAACACTCCAAGCCACGGTCCGCGAGAAGCTCGGCTCTCGCTGGTCCCGCCGTCTGCGGCTCCAGGGCCGCATCCCCTGCAGCATCCAAGGCGAAGGAAAGGACAACCTCGACGTCTCGATCGACGAGGAAGCCTTCCTGACCGCCCGTCGCCAGCACGAGCACCTGTTCGATCTGGAGCTCGACAAGGGCGAGCCGGAGACCGCGATGGTCCGCGAGCTCCAGTGGGACCTGCTCGGGGACACGATCCTGCACGTCGAGTTCCGCCGCGTCGTTCGCGGCCAGAAGACGCAGGTCGAGGTCGAGCTGGACTTCACGGGCCACGCCAAGGGTGGTGTGCTCAACCACGTGCTCACCCAGCTGTCCATCCTCTGCCTGCCGTCGCAGATCCCGGACTCGATCGAGGTGCGTGTGGACGATCTCGAGCTGGGCGTCCCGCTCTTCGCGAAGGACGTCGTCCTCCCGGAGGGCGCCGAGCTGGTCACCGATCCCGACGCCCAGGTGGCGGTCGTGAGCGTGGTCAAGGAGGTCGCCGACGAGCCCGCCGAGGGCGAGGAAGAGGGCGACGGCGCGGCCCAGCCGGCCGCTGGCGACGAGGGCTGATCCGTTCCGCGGGGGCGCCGCTTGCGCTCCCGCCGGGTCTCCCTATCCTATTCCGCCCGCTCCCCCGGACCGGCTGGCCGGTCCGGGGCGAGGACGGTCCTCGTGACGATGCAAGGCGTGAGGCGGTTGGTCGTCGGTCTCGGGAATCCCGGACCGGACTACCACCGGACCCGACACAACGTCGGGTTCGAGCTGCTCGATCTCCTGGCGCTGCGCGAGGGTCTGCTCTTTGAGACCTCCCACTCCCCCGAGGAGCTCGCGGTGCCGTCCAACCTCGCGTGGGCGCACGCGATCGACCCGCCCGGCCTGCTCGTGAAGCCTCTGACCTTCATGAATCGCTCGGGCGAGGCGGTCGGTCCGCTGCTCTCGGCGCTCGCGCTCGAACCCGGGGACCTGTTCGTCGTCTACGACGACATGGACCTCGCGGTGGGGGACCTGCGCATCCGACCGCACGGCGGTGCGGGTGGGCAGAACGGGATGCGTTCGATTCTCGAAACCCTGCAGACCGACCGGTTCCCGCGCTTGCGCATCGGGATCGGGAGGCCTGCGACCGACGCGGCGCGACACGTACTGTCGCCGTTCCCGGACGAGGAGCGGAAGGTCGTCGACGCCTCCCTGGAGGAGGCGGCCGAGGCCCTCTTCTTCTGGCTCCGCACGGGGGACGTCGAACGGTGCATGTCGCGGTTCCACAGCCGCTGGAAGAAGGGGCTCCGTCCGGAGGCCCGCACACACACAGACGAATGACACGAACCTACGAGTGCATGTTTCTGATCGACAATGACGCCGTGCGGGCCGGATGGCAGGACGCCAAGGGCACCGTCACGGGGTTGATCGAGAAGCACGGAGGCAAGCCCGTCACGGCCCGTCGCTGGGCCGAGCGCCGCTTGGCCTACCCGATCCGCCACAAGAACCGCGCGACCTACATGTTGTCGTACTGCGAGCTCCAGCCGCAGACGATGAACGAGCTACGTCGCGACCTCGACATCTCGGAGGCGGTGCTGCGCTACCTGCTGCTCTCGGTCGACGAGATCCCGCAGGAAGAGCACCAGCTCTCCGCGGAGGAGAACGACTCCTCCTTCACCGTTCCGGAGCCGCCGGCCGACGACGCGATCGACGAGCCGCCGCCGAGCGAAGAGGAGGAGGGAGCCGAGGGC
>CAZDYS010000333.1:0-2360 GCA_964509445.1 uncultured Planctomycetaceae bacterium | reverse complement strand
GCCGAGGGCACTCCCAAGGCCGAGGGCGAGGCCAAGCCCGCCGAGGGCGAGGCGAAGCCTGCCGAAGGCGAGGCGGCCGCGGAGGCCCCGGCGGCGACGGAGTCCACGGACGAGAACACCAAGAAAGAAGGCGAGGAGGGCTGATCCATGCCTGGCAAGAAACGAGGCGGCGGTGGCCGCGGACCGAGTCGCAAGCTCCCCAAGGCCAACCTGGGTCTCAAGCGGGACCAGCCGATCGACTACAAGAACGTCGAGCTGATGCAGAAGTGCGTGGGCTCGCAGGGCCAGATCCTCTCGCGTCGTCGCACGACGCTGAACGCCCAGCGGCAGCGTGAGCTGAAGCAGGCGGTCAAGCGCGCCCGGCACATCGCGATCCTGCCGTTCGTCGGCTAGAGCACCGGGAGACCACTCATGAAGAACGTACAGGTGCTCCTGCGGGAGGACGTGAAGGACCTGGGCCAGCTGGGGGACGTCGTGACCGTCGCCCCGGGCTACGCCCGCAACTACCTCCTCCCGAGTCGTCTGGCCGTCGAGGCGACCGCGGAGAACGTCAAGATGTTCGAGCGGCGCGCGAAGCGTCTGGCGGCCGAGTACGAGGCTCGCGAGGCGGAGATCACCGCCAAGATCGAGTCCCTCGGGCTGCTCAAGCTCACCACCACGGAGAAGGCCGACGACACCGGCACCCTCTACGGGTCCGTGGGGCCGGCTCGCATCGCCGAGCTGCTCACGGCGGCCGGGCATCCGACCGAGGACAAGGACGTGCGCCTCGACGAGCCGATCAAGTCGCTCGGCACCCACGAGGTCCCCATCCACGTGTGGGGCGAGCACTACGCCGGGATTCAGATCGTCGTCGATCCCGAATCCGAGGGGTAGGAGCGGGACTCTACCGTCCGCGAACTCTCCGAAGGGGAGCGGGTCGTTCACCCGCTCCCCTTCGCGCGTTAAGCTCCGCGTCCAATGGAGGAGCGTAGCGCCAGAACTCTGCCCCACTCCGAGGAGGCGGAACGATCGCTCCTCGGAGCGTTGATCCTCGACGGAGAGCGCATCCCGGAGATCGTGGAGATCGTCGGTCCCGACGACTTCTACGTCCCGCGGCACCAGAAGCTGTTCGCCGCGCTGCAGCTGCTCTCGGAGAACGGTGCACCGATCGACTTCGTGTCGATCGGCGAGCAGCTCAAGGCGGAGGACGCCTACCACGAGGTCGGCGGCGCCGACTACCTGATCGAGCTGTCGTCGGCGGTGACCTCCTCCGCGCACGCGGCCTACCACGCGAACCTCGTCGCGGACACCGGGACGCTGCGCCGCCTGATCCGCGAGTCGACGGAGATCGTGACGGAGGCCTACGACACGCGACCCGACGGGGAAGCCGTGCGCGGGCTGCTGGACGAGGCCGAGCGACGCATGTTCCAGATCGCGCGACGCGAGCAGGGCAGCGGCGCCGAGCCGATCACGACGGCGATCACGGAGACCTTCCAGCGCATCGACGCCGCGTCCCACCGCGGCGGGCTCACGGGAATCACGACGGGTTTCCTCGACCTCGACCAGCTGCTCTGCGGTCTGAACGGCGGCGACCTCGTGATCCTGGCCGCGCGTCCCTCCATGGGGAAGACGGCCTTCGCGCTGAACCTGGTCGAGAACGCGGCCATGTCGCAGCCCGAGTGGCTCGACCGGACGCCGAGCGTGCTGCTCTTCAGCCTCGAGATGGGCCGCCAGCAGCTCGTCAGCCGGATGCTCTGCACGCGCGCGCGCGTGGACGCGCACCGGCTGCGCTCCGGTCGCGTCCCCGCCGAGGACCGGGCGGAGCTCGCGGCGGCGGCGGACGAGCTCTCTCGCGCGCGCATCTTCATCGACGACACCTCCGGACTCTCGATGATGTCCATGCGTTCGCGTGCGCGCCGCATCCAGGCGAAGCACGGGCTCGACCTCTTGGTCGTGGACTACCTCCAGCTGCTCACGTTCCCGCGTTCCGAGAGCCGCCAGCAGGAGATCTCGAACATCTCGCGCTCCCTCAAGGGGCTCGCCCGGGAGCTCGAGATCCCCGTCGTGGCGCTCGCGCAGCTGTCGCGACAGGTGGAGCTGCGCGATCCGCCGCGTCCGCAGCTGGCGGACCTGCGCGAGTCCGGCTCGATCGAGCAGGACGCGGACGTCGTGATGATGCTCTACCGGCCGGAGTACTACGCGAAGTACCGCGACGAGGAGAACATCGGCCTGGCCGAGGTCATCATCGCCAAGCAGCGAAACGGACCGACCGGGACGGCGCGCCTGCAGTTCTTCGACTCGACCATGCGGTTCGAGAACCGAGCGCCGACCGCGACCGAACCGATCTCGCTCTAGCATGACCCGACGACGGCAGCGGTGGA
>CAZDYS010000332.1:0-4912 GCA_964509445.1 uncultured Planctomycetaceae bacterium | reverse complement strand
CGAGTCCGCGCGCACGACCGGCGCCGTGGACGTCGAGCGCGCGGCGCTCGAGGAGCTCGCCGCCGTCGCACCGGACGACCTGCGCGTGCAGTTCCCGCGCGCGCGCCTGGCCCTGGAGGCCGGCGAGACCGACCTCGCGCGGGCGGCCCTGGACGTGGTGCGTCGGCTGTCTCCACGGCACCCGGAGCTCGAGCGGCTCACGGCACTCCTGGACGAGGGGTCCGCCGAGTGACGACGAGGGACGCGGGCGTACGCCCGGACGCGCGGCTGGGCGCGGAGAAACGGCGCGCGCCCCGGAAGGCCCGGCGGACGGCCGGAATCGCGCGCGATGACGGGCCGAACGGCTCGCCTGCACGGGGAAGCCGGGGCACGCTGCGACGCGCCCCCTGGCCGGATCCGAGCTCGGGCGCTTAGGATCGACGGGCTTTCATCCGAAGGCACGGACCCGCCCGAGGACTCGTCATGGCGCCGCGCACCAGCTGGAAAGGCTTTCTCAAGCTCAGTCTCGTCTCCGTTCCCGTGAAGGCCTTCACGGCCAACAACACGTCGGAGGAGATCCGCCTGAACCAGCTCCACGAGGAGTGCAACGCGCGCGTGCGCTACAAGAAGGTCTGCCCCGAGCACGGGGAGCTGAAGAGCGACCAGATCGTCTCCGGGTACGAGTACTCGAAGGACCGCTACGTCATCGTCGAGCAGGACGAGCTCGCGAAGCTGCGCACCCAGTCCGACAAGGCCGTGAACATCGACGGCTTCGTCGACCCGAGCGAGATCGACGCGGCCTACCTCGCGGGCAAGACCTACTACCTCTTGCCGGACGGCGTCCCGGGACAGCGCCCCTACGCGCTCCTCGTCCAGGGCATGAAGGACGGCGGCGTCGTCGCCATGGCGCAGGTCGTGATCTCCGGGCGCGAGCAGCTCGTGATGGTCCGCCCGCAGGAGGACATGCTGGTGATGTCCGTCCTGCACTACCCGCGCAAGATCAAGGCGATCGACGGCTTCCGTGAAGAGCTCGCCGAGGAGAAGCTCACCAAGGAAGAGCTGAACCTCACGAAGACGCTGATCGACGCGTCGGTGCTCGCGGACTTCGACTTCCAGGCCTACAAGGACGCCTACGTCGAGAACCTCTCGAAGCTGATCCAGCTGAAGATCGACGGCGAGGAGATCGTGCAGGCGCCCGACCTCGAGGAGCCCAAGATCCTCAACCTGATGGACGCGCTCAAGAAGAGCGTGGCCGAGGCGGGAGCCCGCAAGATGGCCCCGTCGGTCGAGTCGGCCACGAAGAAGGCCAAGGCCAAGAAGAAGAGCGCGAAGAAGGCGACGCGCAAGCGCAAGACGGGCTGACCGGTCTTGGCCCTCCTGCCGGAGTTCGTCGCGCCGATGCTCGCGAAGCTCGGCGACGAACCGTTCGACGACGAGCGGTGGAGCTTCGAGGTCAAGTGGGACGGCATCCGCGGCCTCCTGTTCGTCGAGGGAGGCGGCTACCGGCTGCACGGACGGAGTCGCTCGGACCTGGTCCCGCGCTACCCGGAGCTCGCGTTCCTGGGCTCGCTCGAGGACGGCCTGGTCCTCGACGGCGAGCTCGTCGTGATGAAGGACGGGAAGCCCGACTTCTACCTGGGCATGCAGCGCACCCACGTGAAGGACGCGCGCCGGCTGGAGGCGCTCGCGCGGGAGCGTCCCGCCGACTTCGTCGTCTTCGACGTGCTCTACCGCGGCGGCCTGTCGGTCATGAAGGAGCCCCTGGAGGAGCGGCAGCGGATCCTGCGGGAGGTCGTGGCCCCCGTCGAGGACCCCCGGCTGGTGCTCTCGGAGCCGGTGCCGGGCGCCGGCCGCGCGCTGTACGCCGAGGCCGAGCGACTCGCGCTCGAGGGCATCGTCGCCAAGCGCCTCGACAGCCGCTACCACCCCGGGCGCCGGACCGAGTCCTGGGTGAAGCTCAAGCCGCGCAAGGAGCTGCCCTGCGTCGTGCTCGGCTACCTCGCGGAGGACGGCGACCTGCGCAGCCTGGTCCTGGGTGCGGAGGAGGCCGGGGCGCTCGTCTGCGTCGGCCGCGTGGCGAGCAGCCTGCCGGAGGAGCGCCGCGCCGCGCTGCTCGCGGCCCTGGAAGCGCGCGCCGCCGACGCTCCGCTCGTCGAATGCGACATGGATGCGCACTGGGTGCAGCCCGGCGTCTTCTGCCGCGTGAGCTACCTGGAGCGCCTCGAGACGGGCCTCCGCGCGCCCGTCCTCCTCGACTGGAGCCTGGAGTAGCGGAAAGCGCGCAACCGGCGCGGCTCCCGTCCGTCTTCCCCGTGGCGGGTGGGGGGTCGGGATGGTCGGGCCGCGACGCGGTGCTTTTCTCCCCCACCGCGCCGGCAGCCCATTGAGCCGCGCCCCACCGTTCGTAAGCTCCGGCGTCGCATGGCTTCCCTGCGTCAAGCCGAGACTCCCCGCCCGCAGACCCCGGATCTCCGCGGGACGGAGGTCGCGATCACCGGACGGCTCGCCTCGATGCGGCGCGACGAGGCGATCGAGCGCATCCGGTCCGCCGGCGGGTCCTACGCGACCACTCCGACGGAGACGACCGGCGTGCTCGTGGTCGGGCAGGGCGGACCTCCCCTGGAGCAGGACGGTCGACCGACGAAGCACCTGCGGCGCGCGCGCGAGCTGCGCGAGGCCGGCGTCCCGATCCGCATCGTCGCGGAGGGCGAGCTCCTGTCCCTGCTCGCGCTCGAGGAGCGCCGCGAGGACCTCAGCCGCCTCTACACCACCGAACAGCTCGCGCGCATCCTCGACGTGCCGCGGCGCGATCTCACGAGCTGGGTCCGGGCCGGCCTGATCGAGCCCGTCAAGGTCGTGCGCCGGCTCGCCTTCTTCGACTACCGCCAGGTCGCCGCCCTGCAGGCGATCCGCGCGCTCGCCCAGGACGGCATCCGCCCGCAGCGCATCCGGAGGAGCCTGCTCGAGCTCGAGGGCTGGTGGCCCGACACGGAGAGCGCGCTGGCCCAGCTCACGACCGTCGAGGAGGAGAGCACGCTGTTCGTGCGAACGGACTCCGGCACGCTGGCGGAGCCCAGCGGACAGGGACTGTTCGACTTCGGCGCCGAGCCGGAGCCGCAGCCCGTCGAGCTCCCCCCGGTCGAGGAGGACGGACAGGGCGAGGAGTTCTGGTTCCGCCACGGACTCTCCCTCGAGGCCAGGGGGCGCCCCGAAGAAGCGATCGTCGCCT
The DNA here is from genome assembly GCA_964509445.1 of uncultured Planctomycetaceae bacterium. Taxonomy (GTDB): domain Bacteria; phylum Planctomycetota; class UBA1135; order UBA1135; genus CAZDYS01. The sequence continues at coordinate 1,704 of CAZDYS010000332.1, read as the reverse complement.
ACGCCAAGGCGCTCGAGAGCGGCAAACCCCGCCCCGAACTCGCGTTCAACCTCGGCAACCTGATGTACGCCGTCGGGAAGAAGGAGGAGGCCGCGCAGTGCTTCGCGCTGGCCACGGAGATCGAGCCGGAGTACGTCGAGGCCTGGAACAACCTCGGCAACGCGCTGGCGGACCTCGGGCGCGCGGACGAAGCGCTCGCGGCCTTCGCGCGCGCGCTCGCGACCGAGCCGGACTACCCGGACCCGCACTACAACCGCGCGGAGACGCTCGCGGCGCTCGGACGCCTGGACGAGGCGCGCGAGCACTGGCGCGCGTACCTCGCGTCCGATCCGCACTCGACCTGGGCCGACGAGGTCCGCGCGCGCCTGCGGCGCACGGAGTAGCGGGCCCCAGCGCGCGGCGCCCGAGGACCTCAGAGCAGCTTCTCGAGCGCGAGGATGGCAGGGCCGAGCTCCTGGCGGTCCTCGAACAGCGGACGGAACAGGTCCCCGTGTCGCTCGAGGCGCGCCGGCACCGTCTGCAGCGTGAACTGGGCTGGACGCAGGTCGTCCGTGAGTTCCTCCCAGAACAACGGACACGACACGCTGGCTCCGGCGACCGGGCGAGCGCTGTAGGGCGGGACGACCGTCTGACCCGGACGGTTCTGACCGAAGTCGACGTAGACCTTCCCCTCGCGGTTGCCGACGACGCGCTCCACGGTCGCGATGTCGCCGAGCTCGCGCGCGACCATGCGCGAGACCGCCTCGGCGAACAGGAGGCTGTGCTCGTAGGTGGCTCCCTCGGCGAGCGGCAGCACCACGTGCAGGCCGGTCTTGCCGCTCGTCTTCAGGAGCGGACGCAGGCCCGCGGCGAAGAGCAGCTCCCCCACGCGTCGTGCGATCCGCACGACGTCCGTGAACGGAGCGTCCTTGGGATCGAGGTCGATGACCGAGAAGTCCGGCTCGCCGGGAGCGGCCACGCGCGACATCCACGGGTGCAGGTCGATCGAGCCGAGGTTCGCGAGGTACAGGAGCGTCTCACGGTCGTCGCAGACCATGTACTCGAGCTCGCCTCCCTCGCGGTGACGACTCGGCAGCACCACCGTCCGGATCCAGGACGGCGCGCCCTCCTTGATCTCCTTCTGGTAGAAGGACTTGCCGTCGATCCCGTCGGGGAACCGGTTGAGGTGGATCGGCCGGTCCTCGAGGTACGGCAGGAGGACGTCGGCCACGCGCTCGTAGTAGGCGATCAGGTCGCCCTTGGTGAACCCGGTCTCGGGCCAGAAGACCTTGTCGAGGTTCGTGTACTTCACGCGCTTCGTCCCGCGCACGGTTCGCGTCGCCGCCAGCACCTCGGTCACCTCGGGCGCGTCCTCGCGTGCCTTGCCGCAGGGGATGCGCCGCCACGCGTCCGGCTCGCTCGCGCGGTAGGGAGCGTCGGCCCGCTTCGCGACCACGCCTCCGAGTCCCGAGCTCTCCACCGTGCGCGCGAGCTCCTCTCCGTTCCCCGGCACGTGGTCCATGAAGAGGAGCTGCGCCGAGGGCGGAAGGACGGCGCGCAGGCCGGCCTTACGGTCCATCAGCGACAGCGAGCGGAGGTCGTAGTCCTCGAAGTACAGGAGGTCGAAGGCGTAGAACGCGAGCGCCTCGAGCTCCTCCGCGTCACGCGCCGCGAGCCGGCGGTCGAGCTCCGCGCGGGACGGCCGGCCGGTCGCGTCGAGAGCCA
>CAZDYS010000331.1:0-4927 GCA_964509445.1 uncultured Planctomycetaceae bacterium | reverse complement strand
CCGGCCTGCTCCGGCGGCGGCGGAGGAGGCAACAACAACCCGATGGCCGGCACGCCGCCGGACGTCACGGGCTACGCGGAGGACCCCGCCAGCTACACGCGTGGGCAGGCGATCGCGCCGAACGCGCCGGTCTTCACCGGGACCGTCACCACCTGGAGCGTCGCTCCCGCGCTGCCCGCCGGCCTCGCCTTCGATCCCGCGACGGGCGTGATCACCGGCGTTCCCACGGTCGCCACGGCCTCGAGCCCGTTCACGATCTCCGCCACGAACGCGACGGGGACGGACGCCTACGACCTGTTCGTGGAGGTGCTGGAGCCGGCCGTCGGGACGACCGAGATGGCGAGCCGCAACGCCACGGGCGATCCCGGCAACGCCGGTTCCAACGCGCCGGCCGTTAGCCGTGACGGGCGCTGGGCGGTGTTCGACAGCTTCGCCTCGAACCTCTCGGCGGACGACACGAACTTCACCCAGGACGTCTTCGCGCGCGACGGGATCAACGGCCAGGTCTCCGTCGTGAGCCTGACCTCCGCGGGGACGTCCGTCGCCCAGCTGAGCTACGGCGCCAGCGTCGACGCGGACGGCTCGCACGTCGCCTTCGTCTCGTTCTCCGACGACTTCGACGCGCTGGACACCAACGGGGAGCAGGACGTGTTCGTGCGCGCGCTGTTCGCCGGGACGACGGAGTACGCGAGCCGAAGCTCCTCGAACCAGCCCGGCGACGGGGACTCCGTGGATCCGTCGATCGCGCCGGACGGCCTGAGCGTCGCGTTCCGAAGCTCCGCGACGAACCTGGTCACCGGCGACACCAACGGGGACGACGACATCTTCGTGCGCGACCTGGTGGCCGGCACGACGGTGCGCGTCAGCGTCGCGAACGACGGCTCCGAGGCGAACGGTCCGAGCTTCTCTCCCGCGCGGGCGTCCGGCATCGACCGGACCGTGTTCACCAGCAACGCGACGAACCTGGTCACGGGCGACACGAACGGGGCGCGCGACGTGTTCCTGCGCGAGGTCAACGGCGGCTTCGCGAGCACCCAGCGTCTGTCCGAGAGCACGACCGGGGACCAGGCGAACGGCTCCTCGTTCCAGCCCGCGGTCTCACCCTCGGGGCGCCACGTGGTCTTCATGAGCGACGCCTCCAACCTGGTCGCCGGCGACACGAACGGCGTCACCGACGTGTTCTGGCACGACGTCCTGAGCGGGCAGACCCTGCGCGTGAGCGTGGCCTCGGACGGCTCCGAGGGGAACGGCGCCTCGCGCTTCCCGGGCGTGAGCGACGACGGCCGCTACATCACCTTCGACAGCCTCGCGAGCAACCTGGTCGACGGGGACACGAACGGCGTGCGCGACGTGTTCCGCCACGACCGCCTGACCGGCGAGACGGTCCGCCTGAGCGAGAGCCCGACCGGCGACGAGGCCACGGAGCAGTCCTTCCTGACCGGTCTCTCCGGCGACGGTCGCTCGGCGGTCTTCGTCAGCCGCGCGGAGGAACTCGACGGACCGACCGACGGGCAGAACCAGATCTTCCAGCGCACGCTTCCCGTCGCGCGCACCGCCGCCGCGCGCGAGGAGGACGAGAGTCGTGTCCGCGCAGCGGCCGTCGACCGGGTTCCCGTGCTCGATGCGGTCCTCCTCGAGGGCGTCGCGGAGGGACCGGGACCGCTCGTCGCGCGCCTCCTGGTTCCGGTGCCCGCCGAGGAGCTGGTCCGCGTCGCACCGCTCGGCGGCGAGCTCTGGCTGCGTGCGAGCGCCTCGGCCCACCCCACGGCCAGCGACCGGACGGTCCTGCACGTGGAGATCGATCGGACGCGCCACCAGGCGAGGAACGGGACGGTCGCGCTCGTGCTCGAGGGTCTCGCGGGCCGGGAGCTCGCGCGCCTGCCGCTCGAGGTGCGCGTCCTGGGCGGCGCCTCGCGCTGACGCAGCCGGGGATCGGGGGAGAGCTCCGCGCGAGGTCTAGGACGGATGCCCCGGGGGCGGCCCCGGGGTGTCCGCCCGGATGCGCACGGCGCTCATCGTGAGCAGAGACCCCGTGCCGAGCAGGAACGAGGTCCACAGGAGTCGCGTCGCGAGGGAGTCGACCTCCGAGGTCCAGATCTCGAACAGGGCCAGGGCGGTCAGCACGGCCCAGCACGTCAGGTAGAGGCGGAACAGAACGGTCTGCCAGCGGCTTGCCGAGGAGCGCATCGGGAGTGGGGGCGAGCGGAAGGACGGAGGAAGCGAGAGGTTCGGGGAGACGGACTTCCGGCCCGCCGTTCTCTTCCTCGCCTCCCGCGCTTGTTCGGCGCGCGCCCGACCGGGGTGCTCGTCGCAGAATCCCCTCCGCTCCGAGCGGGGGCCGTTCGGGAGGCCTAGAATCCGCCGCGTGAACTCGCTCTCGAAGGGGATCGCCGTCTGCTCCCTCGCGCTCGCGGCCGGCTGTGGCACCGAGGCGCCGCGGCCGAACGTGCTCTTCGTGATCGCGGACACGCTGCGCGCGGACAAGCTGGGCTGCTACGGCAACGAGCGCGGGCTGACGCCTTCGCTGGACGCGCTCGCGGAGGAGGGCGTGCTGTTCGAGCACGCGAGCAGCCACGCGCCCTGGACGCTGCCGGCCACCGCGTCGCTGTTCACCTCGCGGCTCCCGCGCGAACACGGCGCGGGGGGGCGCCTCGGCGCCTTCACCAAGCTCGATCCCTCGGTCGAGACCGTGGCGTCGCGCTTCCGCGCGCACGGCTACGCGACCGCGGCGATCGTGAACGTGACCTTCCTCACGCGCGCCTTCGGGCTGATGCAGGGGTTCGACCACGTCGACGAGCGCGCCTTCGACAGCAACCTGCGGGTGCGGTCGGCGAAGAGGACGACCGACCTCGCCCTGCGCTGGCTCGACGAGCGCGACGAGCGGCCGTTCCTCCTCCTGGTCCACTACTTCGACGCCCACGCCGTCTACGCGCCGCCGCCGGAGTTCCGCGCGCGCTTCGCGAGCGAGGCGGACCGCACGGACGACTCCTGGGTCTTCGGCACGCGCCAGGAGATGATCGACCACCGCGCCGGGCGCCTCGCGTTCGAGGAGCAGGACATCGTCCGGGCGGAGCAGCTGTACGACGCCGAGGTCGCCTACCTGGACCGGGAGCTCGGGCGACTGTTCGACGGGCTCGACGACCGGGGGCTCGCCGAGGACACGCTGGTCCTGTTCACCGCGGACCACGGCGAGGAGTTCTGGGATCACGGCGGGTTCGAGCACGGACACACGCTGTTCGACGAGCTGACGCGCGTGCCGCTGCTCCTGCGCCGGCCCGGTTCCGTCGCGCCGGCGCGCGTGTCGCTGAGCGTGCGCCACATCGACGTCGCGCCGACCCTGACCGAGCTGTGCGGCCTGCCACAGGGGGGCTTCGGCGGACGCAGCCTGGTGCCGCTCCTTTCGGGCGGGGAGCTGGAGCCGCTCCCGACGATCGCCCACGGGAACTTCTGGGGACCGCCGCTCACGAGTCTGCGCAACGAGGAGTTCAAGCTGATCGTGCCGCCGGCCGAGGCGGGCGGCGACCCCGCCCTGTTCCGCTGGCGCGGAGATCCCGGGGAGGAGCAGGACCTCGCCACCGCGGACGCCGAGCGCACCGACGCGCTCCTTGCGGAGCTGCGGGCGCTCGAGGCGGAGCTCACGAGCGGGGAGGCGCGAGCGCTCGAGCTCGACGCGGAGCAGCGCGACGAGCTCAGCGGGCTGGGCTACGGCGGCGGCGACTGAGGCCTCGACCTCGCGGGCGAGGGGCCCGGGGCTCCGGAGCGCGCAGACGATCGCCCGAGCCGGCATCCACGGACGGCGCCCCTTCGAACCCAAAGCCATGAGCCGAGACAAGATCCGCCCCGTTCCGCCTCGCGCCGGCCAGGAGTCCGTCTGGGACTACCCGCGACCGCCGCGCATCGAGCGCGCCTCGCGTCGCATCCGCGCGCGACTCGCCGGAGAGACCCTGGCCGACTCGACGCGCGCCGTGCGCGTGCTGGAGACCAGCCATCCGCCGGTCTACTACCTGCCTCCGGAGGACGTACGGATGGACCTCCTGGAGTCCGGCCGCGGCCAGTCCTACTGCGAGTGGAAGGGCCAGGCGGTCTACTTCGACGCCGTGATCGACGGCCGACGCCACGAGCGCATCGCGTGGGCCTACCCGCAGCCCAGTCCGCGCGCGCGCGACCTCGCGGGTTACCTCGCGTTCTACCTCCCGCGCATCGACGAGGGCCTGGTGGACGACGAGGTGGCGCGTCCGCAGCCCGGCGGCTTCTACGGAGGCTGGATCACGGACGACGTGGTCGGGCCCTTCAAGGGAGAGCCCGGGACCGAGCACTGGTAGGGCCCGGGCCGGCTCAGGAGCGTCGGTTCAGCGCCCGCGTGATCATCGGCGCGACCACGCCGCCGAGCAGCAACAGGATCGCGATCAGCGCGAGGAACCGCAGGACGCCGGAGAACCCGCGCGGCATCGCGCCCCACAGAAAGGCTCCTCCGACGGAGCCGAAGACCACCAGGCCGACGATCAGGATCCAGCCTTCGCGAAAGAGCAGCCGCGCGTCGCGGTAGGCGTGCCGGTTGTCCTCCGCGAGGGCCCACCCGCGCGGGAGCGCCGCCCGCAGGCGGCGGGGCGTGACCGGCTGTCCCTCGGCGCCCAGCGCGTCGAGGTCGATCAGCTCCTCGACCGGGACGAGCTCACGAGGCATCGCCGTCCGCCTCGTCGATCAGGCGCTTCAGGATGGCGCGTGCGCGCGCCGGGTCGGCGCGCCCGCCGGAGGCCTTCATCACGGGTCCGAGGACCGCGCCGAGCACCTTCTCGTTGCCGCCGCGGAACGCCTCGATCACGCCGGGCTTGGCGGCCAGGGCCTCCCGGCACCAGGCCTCGAGCTGCGCGTCGTCGCGCACCTGCTCCAGTCCGAGCGCCGCGAGCAGCGCCTCCGGCTCGTCGTC
>CAZDYS010000330.1:0-4930 GCA_964509445.1 uncultured Planctomycetaceae bacterium | reverse complement strand
ACCCGCGCCGCAAGCTCGTCCTGACGGAGCCGGTCGACCTGCCGCTGCACGGACGCCTCGACCGCTCCAGCTACGGCAAGGAGGAGCTGATGGAGCTCTGGACCGACGTGGCGGAGCGCGAGTCCCTGCCGTTCCTCGGCGGGCGTACCTTCACGGGGCTGGAGCGCGAGGCGGACGGCACGCTGACCGTCTCGCTGCTGCACGCGGACGGGCCGCAGGCCGTCCCCACGCACGCCGTCTGCCTCGCGGTCGGTCGACGAGGCAGCCCGCGCAAGCTGGGCGTGCCCGGCGAGGACCTCCCGCACGTGGCCTACGGGCTCGTCGACGCCGGCTCCTTCGCCGGACGGCGCGTGCTCGTGGTGGGCGGGGGCGACTCCGCGGTCGAGGCCGCCGTCGGGCTCGCCGCCCAGGAGGGGACCGAGGTGATGCTCTCCTACCGCGGCGAGGACTTTCCGCGCGTACGCACGAAGAACCGGCGCAAGCTCGAGGCCGCACGCGCCCGGACGAACCTGCGCGTCGTGACGCGCAGCGTGGTCACCGAGATTCGAGCGGGCGAGGTCGAGCTCGAAGTCCTGACCGAGGACGGCCCGGAACGCGTTCAGGTGCCGGCCGACGACGTGTTCGTGATGATCGGTGGCGTTCCTCCGTTCGCGATGCTGGAGGAGGCCGGGGTCTCGTTCGACCCGAGCCTGCGTCCGCCTCGACGAGAAGCCGGACCCCAGGCCATCGAGAGCTCCGCACGCAGCGACCTCGGGCGCGCGCTGAAGTGGGGCTTCTGGCTCTCCTTCACCGCGCTCCTGTTCGCGTTCTGGCACATCGACTACTACGCGCTCTCGCGCGTCGAGCGCCCGGCGCATCCCAAGCACGAACTGCTGCGCCCCGGCATGGGCCTCGGGCTCGCCTTCGGGATCAGCTCGCTGGTGATGGTGGTGTTCAACCTCCTCTACCTCGTGCGGCGTTCTCCGCGCTTCAAGCTGCGGATCGGGACGCTGAAGGCCTGGATGACCTCGCACATCGCGACCGGGATCCTGGCGCTCCTGCTGGCCGCCCTGCACGCGGCGATGGAGCCCCGGGACACCGTCGGCGGACACTCCTTCTGGGCGCTGGTGTTCCTGCTCGTGACGGGCGCGATCGGGCGCTACTTCTACGCCTGGGTCCCGCGCGCGGCCAACGGGCGCGAGCTCGAGCTCGAGGAGCTCAAGGACGTGCTGACCGAGGGCATCGCCGAGGGGACCGGCGACGAGCGCGCCTTCGCGCTGCGCGCGCGCCAGGAGGTGACCGAGCTCGTCGATCGGCGTCAGTGGGGCAGCGGGTTCTTCGGTCGCGGGATCGCGCTCCTGGGCGTCCAGTTCGACCTCGCGCGGGTGCTGCGCAGGCTGCGCGCGGAGGGACAGGCGGCCGGCGTCGAGCCGGAGCGGCTGCGACAGGCGCTCGGGGTCGCGCGGCGGGCTCACCGAACGGCGCTGACCGCGGCCCACTTCGAGGACCTGCGTTCCTTGCTCGGCAGCTGGCGGTTCTTCCACCGCTGGGCGGCGCTCCTGATGGTGCTCCTGGTGCTGCTGCACATCGCCTCGGCGCTCATCTACGGTGAGTTCTTCTTCGGGAGCGGGTCATGATCCGCGTCGAACGGCCGCACATGTGGATCGCCGCGTTCTCCGTCGCGGCCGTTCTCGGCGTCGCGATCGTCGACCTGCGCCGGACCTCTCCCGGTCCGCTCACGGCCGTACACGGCCGCGAGCCGGACCTCGAGGGGCGCAGCTGCTCCGAGTGCCACGGTGGCTGGACCAGCACCATGACCGAGTCCTGCCTCGAGTGCCACGCGGCCATCGCCGAGCACATCGAGACCGGGAACGGACTGCACGGCGTCATCGGCGCCGAGGCGAACAAGTGCGCGAGCTGCCACTCCGAGCACCACGGCCCGAGCTTCGCGCTCGTCAACCGGCAGAGCTTCGCACGCGCCGGCGTGGAGGACCCGGAGGCGTTCGAGCACGAGCGCATCGGCTTCGCGATGGACGGCAAGCACCTGGAGCTGACCTGCACCGAGTGCCACCAGTTCGCCGACACGCGCGTGCTGGAGGCCGGGACGTTCCGCTACCTCGGCCTCGACCAGGACTGCTCGACCTGCCACGAGGACGTACACGAGGGGCGCATGTCGTTCGGCTGCGCCCAGTGTCACGGTCAGCACGCGTTCGAGGAGCTCGAGTCGGCTGGTCACGAGGAACACTTGGCGCTCACGGGCGGTCACGGAGACCTCGACTGCCGCGCCTGTCACGCCGAGGGGGATCCCCACGGGCTCGAGTCCCTGGGGAAGCTCGGGGCTCCTCCGGCGCGCACCTGCCTGGACTGCCACCAGTCGCCCCACGCCGGTTCCTTCATCGAGGGGATCGCGCGCTTCTACTCGGTCACCGACGGCGCCTCCTGCGGAGTCTGCCACGAGGCCGAGCACCTAAGCTTCGTGGAGGAGACGATCGAGGTCACGGCGGCACAGCACGCACTGTCGGGGTTCCCGCTGGGCGTGCCGCACGACCAGGTCGGCTGCGCGGAGTGCCACGGCACCGAGCTGGGCGAGGACTTCGCGAGCCGGTTCCCGGGACGCGGCAAGGACGAGTGCGCCGCCTGTCACGTCGATCCGCACGAGGGCCAGTTCGACGACCCGGCCTACGCGGCCGGCTGTATCGCCTGCCACGATCGACACCGGTTCGAGCCGCACGCGTTCGGAGAGGAAGAGCACGCGCGCACGGCGCTCCCGCTTGAGGCGTCGCACCTGGAGCTGGACTGCGCTGCCTGCCACGTCGATCCTCCGGAGGGACGCGCCCGACGGTTCGCGGACACCGACGCGAGCTGCGCCGCGTGCCACGAGGATGCCCACCAGGGCCTGTTCGAGCGCGTCTCGCTCGAGACCGAGCGGGCCGTCGCCGCGGCGAACTGCGGGACCTGCCACGTCTCCACGACCTTCGACGACGTGGACGTCGCGTCCTTCGAGCACGGGGCCTGGACGGGGTTCCCGGTCGACGGAGCGCACGCGTTCGGTCGCTGCGAGACCTGCCACGAGCGCAGCGAGCATCCCGACGACCTCGGTCGTCGCTTCGGCCGGGTGCACGAGCTGTTCGGGCCGTTCCACGGCTGCGAGACGTGCCACGAGGACCCGCACCGCGGTTCCTTCGACGAGCCTTCGCTGCCGAGCCAGGTCGCAGGGCGGGAGGGCTGTGCGCGCTGCCACACGACCGCGTCGTTCCGCGCCCTCGCGGGCGACTTCGACCACGAGGCCTGGACCGGGTTCTCGCTCTACGGTCGGCACGCGGAGGTCGGTTGCTCCTCCTGCCACCCCGCGCTCCGGCGCCCGGACGAAGAGGGCCGGACCTGGGAGCGCGCGCGCGGCCAGGCCTGCGGCGACTGCCACGTCGACCCGCACGCGGGCCAGTTCGACACCTTCGGTCTGGCGCCCGAGTGCGAGCGCTGCCACGCCAGCTCCGTGGCCTTCTCGGACCTCGCCTTCCGCCACGACCGGGATTCCGTGTTCGAGCTGGGAGAGGCCCACGAGACGCTCGACTGCGGAGCCTGCCACAAGCCCGAGGCGCTGCCCGGAGGCGGCTCCATGGTGCGCTACAAGCCCCTCGGGACAGAATGCGCCGATTGTCACGGGGTTCAGGAGAGCGTGCTCCGAAAGAAGCGCGGCAAGAAGTGATGCTTCGCCTTCTGACTCTCTGGGCCGCGCTCTTCCTGTGCTCCGGGCTCGCCCGCGCCCAGGACCAGGCGCCGGCCGTCGAACGCCTGCGGTTCCGGGTCGTCTCGTTCGAGACGGCCGGCGTGGTCGAGATCGACCGCGGCACGCGCGACGGGGTCGAGGCCGGAGACCTCCTGCGCTTCCTGCCGCGTGAGGGAGGCGTCTTCCGGGGGCGCGTGCTCGAGGCCCGCGAACGCACGTCGCTGGTCGAGCTGGAGGACCTCACCTATCAGCCCGAGCCCGGCACTCCCGGCGTGATCGGCATCCCGCGCTCGCGTTTCGAGGAGCAGGAGGAGTCCCCACCCGCGCAGGCGCCCACCGAACCCGAGGAGAGAGGGGAGGAGGACGCTCGCTGGGAGAACGAGGACGAGGGCTGGACTCCCGACCAGCCGCTGCTCGCCGGAGTCCGCGCCGTCCGGCCGCGGAACCGCTCGCGACGCTGGCAGGGTCGGCTGTACCTCACGGGCCACAGCACGACCTGGACCGAGAACGGACGCTCGGACCTCCTGCTGCGCACGGGCATGGACATGCGGATGCAGAACCCGTTCGGAGCGGGCGGCATCCTGCGGTTCGACGGAGAGGTGCAGACGCGCGACCTCACGCTGCCCGACGACCAGGGTGAGGACGGCTCGCGCACGCGGATCGATCGCATGTCCTACCGCTACGGCGGCACGCGCTTCGCCCCCTCGAGCTGGGAAGCGGGGCGCTTCCTGCAGCAGGGCGTCCCCGAGTTCGGCGTGCTCGACGGCGCGCAGTGGACGCGCAGGCTCGCGAGCGGCGACCGCTTCGGCGTGAGCGCCGGCTACCTGCCGGTTCCGGACGACCGCTACGAGACCGGAGAGGACCTGCAGCTCTCGGCCTTCTACACCTGGGTCGCGGATCAGCGCGAGCTCTTCACCTGGACCGCCGGCCTGCAGAAGACCTGGCACAACGGGAACCCGGACCGGGACCTGTTCCTGACCCGCTTCCACCTCGTGACCGAACGCGGCTGGGACCTGCACGGGACCGCCTGGCTGGACTACTACAGCTCCGGCGACGACGGGTCCGGCGTCGAGCTCACGCAGGCGCTGGTGTACGCCACGCGGCGGATCGACGAGGGCGACGGTATCGACGTGCGGTTCCGGCGCACGAGCTTCCCGGAGGTCGACCGAGAGGAGTTCGAGCCCCTGAACCTGGGCCCCGGCCAGACCGGCGTCTACGACCGGT
>CAZDYS010000329.1:0-4937 GCA_964509445.1 uncultured Planctomycetaceae bacterium | reverse complement strand
GAAGCCGCCTCCCCAGAGCAGCCAACCGCAAAGCGGGAGCAGGATGAACGTCCCCACGACGTAGGCGACCAGCCAGAGGGGGTTGTGCCCCGCCTTCTCCGCCAGCCCGCGCGCCAGGCGGATCGGTACCTGCTGGAGCGAGGCGAAGGGATAGACCACCGCGACGCCGATGGAGTTGAACAGGAGATGGACCAGCGCGATCGTCAGCGCCGCCGGGTTGTCCTGGGCCAGGCTCGCCAGCATCGCCGTCACGGTGGTCCCGATGTTGGCGCCCAGCATCACGGGGAAGGCCTTGCGCAGCGAGAGCACGCCAGCGGCGCACATCGGTACCAGCAGCGAGGTCGTGATGCTGGAGCTCTGCACGGCCACCGTGAGCAGGATGCCGATCGCGAGCGGAACCAGCCCGGAGGCCTCCAGCACCCGGTTCATGCTCTGCTCCATCTTCCCGGCGATCACCACCCGCATGTTCTTGGTGATCGAGTAGAGGCAGACGAAGGTCAGGCCGATCCCCAGGGCCAGCAGGGCCGCCTGCATCCCGGCGCCGGCCAGTCCCAGGGACTCGACCAGGTCGACCAGGAGACCGTGGACGGTCTTGATCGAGCCCTTGATCGGGCTGTCGAACTCGGCACCGGGTCCCCCCGCGAGCCGCGCCGACAGCCAGCCTGCGCAGCGGGAGAGGAGTCCCGTCGCGATCTCCAGAGGCAGGAAGATCGCCACCAGGATCAGGTTGAAGAAGTCGTGCACCGTGGCGGCTGCGAAGGCGCGCTGGAACTCGGCCTCCCGCCGGACGTGCCCGATGGAGACCAGCGTGTTCGTGATCGTCGTGCCGATGTTCGCGCCGAGGATCATCGGAACGGCGTGCTCGACGGACAGGGTCCCGCTCCCCACCACGGCCACGATCGTCGAGGTCGTCGTCGAGGAGGACTGCACGAGCACCGTGAACAGGACTCCGATGGCCAGGCCCGCGAACGGGTTCGACACGCCCGAGAAGAGCTCGCCCGAGTCGCGGCTCCCGAGGATCCCGGACTCCGCCAGCCCGCGGATCGCCTTGCTCATCGTCTCGATCGCGACGAGGAAGCCGAACAGGAGCGCAAACAGGAGCAGCATGCGCAGCACCAGCTCCCCGGTGCGCAGCGTCGACTCCGGCGGATGTACCGGTTGGAGGTCGAGATCCTCGACGGCCATGGCCGACCGTTTTAGCGGCGTCTGTGCGAGGCGCGAGCGCATTCTGGTCCGCGCCCGGCCATTATCGCGATCTTCACGATCGGTCGGACGGCCCGGGATCGACCCCCCACCCCAGACGGTTCCGCAGGCGGCGGTAGGGGTCGAGATCGGTCATGGCCAGCAGCGGATAGTCGACCGGGTGCCGGGTCAGGCGGACGTTCCGCCCCTGGTGCAGGCCGAAGTAGGCCTGGCCGTCCACGGCCAGGGTCGTGAGCCCGCTGGAGCCCACCACGCGGAGCTCGAGCTCGCCGTCGGCATGCAAAACGATCGGCCGGTTCGAGAGCCCCTGCGAGGAGAGCGGCGTGACGACGAGCCCCTCGACCATCGGAGCCAGGATCGGGCCCCCGGCCGACAGCGAGTAGGCCGTCGAGCCCGAGGGGGTTGCGACGATCACGCCGTCCGAGCGATAGTTCGTCACCCACACGCCGTCCACGGACAGCGTGGTGCGCAGCATGCCCTGGTGGGACCCGCGCTGCAGCACGACCTCGTTCAGCGCGACGGACTCGCGGACCTGACCCCCCTCGTCGGTCCAGCGCGCCTGCAGCCGCATGCGCCCCTCGACGTCGCAGCGTCCCTCGAGCGCGCTCTCGAGCGTCGTCCGCCAGCGGGAGGCCGGCGTGGAGGCCAGGAAGCCCACCCGCCCGAAGTTGATCCCCAGGGTCGGGACCGGATCGTCCGCGAAGGCACGCACCGCTCCCAGGAGCGCGCCGTCGCCGCCGAGGACGACGATCAGGTCGGGGCGCTCCTCTGCGCGTCGCTCGGGGCTCTGCTGCACGCGCTCGGCCGTGAACGCGCGGATGTCGTGCTCCACCCGGAGGCGCTTGACGCGCTCCTGGAGCCAGGGCTCGAGCTCGGCCGCCAGCTCGCGAACCGCCTGCTTCTCGTAGTTCGCGAGGACCAGCGCCGCTTCGGCCATCGGGCTAGACGTAGGTCGTCCGGAGCGCCGCCTGCACCGCGCGCTCGATCCCGGCCGCGTCCAGTCCGAGCGTCGCGAGCTGCTCCTCGCGCGTCGTCATGTGGTCCACGTAGCGGTCCGGAACGCCGAGCATGCGGATGCGTGCGCGCGCGGCCCCGGTCTCGGGCAGCCGGCTGGCCGCCTCGAGCACGGCGGAGCCGAAGCCTCCTGCCCGCTGGTGCTCCTCGAGGACGAAGAGGTGGCGATAGCGCCGCAGGTCCGCGGCCAGCGCCTCCTCGTCGAGCGGCTTGATGAAGCGGGCGTCGACCAGCCCGGCGTGGACGCCCCGAGCGCGCAGGAGCTCGACGGCTTCGCGCGCCTGCCGGACGAGCGCGCCGGAGGCCCACAGGACGACGTCCTCGCCCTCGAGCAGGGTCTCGGCGCGGCCGGGGACCATCTCGCGGCGCTCCTCGGCCGGGATCAGCTCCTCGGCCGGGCAGTTGTCGCGCGGGTAGCGAATGGCGAGCGGACCGTCCGTCCGCTTCGCGCCGAGCTCCAGCAGACGTCGCATGTCGGTCGCGTCCCGCGGGGCGGCGATGCTCACGTTCGGCAGCGTGCGCAGGTAGGCCAGGTCGAACACGCCGTTGTGCGTCGGCCCGTCCTGACCGACCAGCCCGGCGCGGTCCATGCAGAACACGACCGGGAGGTTCTGGAGCGCGACTTCCTGGAAGACCTGGTCGTAGGCGCGCTGCAGGAACGTCGAGTAGATCGCGACGAACGGTCGGAGTCCCGCCTTGGCCATGCCGGCCGCCAATCGGGCCCGGGCCTTCGCGCAGGACGGCGACACCGTGCTGCTCGCAGATCCCCACGTCGTGGAAGCGGCCCGGCAGGCGCTCGGCGAAGTCCGTCAGGCCCGTGCCCGACGGCATGCCGGCGGTGATCGCGTGGACGCGCACGTCGCGGTCCGCCAGGTTCTGCAGCGCGTCGGCGAAGGCCTGGGTGTAGGAGGGACCGGTCACCGGCTTGTCGGGTGCCGTCTCGATCTTCCCCACCGCCGGGGGCGACGGCGTGGCGACCTTCTTCTTCTTCGGTTTGGCCGCGTGGACGCGCTCGGGATGCGTCGGCGCGTTCGGGTGTCCCTTGCCCTTCTCGGTCAGGGCGTGCAGGAGCACGACACCGTCGAGATGCCGCACGCGCTCCATGACCTCGATCAAGGACTCCACGTCGTGCCCGTCGACCGGGCCCACGTAGGTCACGCCGAGCTCCTCGAACACGTGCCCCTGGACGATCGTGTGGCGCAGGACCTCACGTGCCTGCTCGAGCACGTCCTCCACCTTGGCGCCGATGAGCGGGATCGACTGCAGCAGACCGTGCAGCTCCTGCTGGGCGCGCTGGACGACGCGGGCGGAGCGGATCCGGGTGAGGTACTTGGCGAGCGCGCCGACGGACTTCGAGATGGACCACTCGTTGTCGTTCAGCTCGACGACCATCTTCGCGCCGCTGGCGCCCGCGTGGTTGAGCGCCTCGAAGGCGACGCCGGCCCCCAGGCTCGCGTCGCCGATCACGCTGACGACGTGGGGCGGATCGGCCTCGTGCGAGGCGGCCGTCGCGAGCCCCAGGCCGAGGCTGATGCTCGTGCCCGCGTGCCCGGTGTGGAAGAGGTCGTAGTCCGACTCCTCCGGGTGCGTGAAGCCGCACAGCCCGCCGGTCTGCCGCAGCGTCTCGAAGCGGTCTCGCCGTCCGGTCAGCACCTTGTGCACGTAACCCTGGTGGCTGACGTCGAACACGCACCGATCGCGGCGGAAGTCGAACACGCGATGCAGGGCGACCGTGAGCTCCACGACGCCCAGGTTGCTGCCCAGGTGCCCGCCCGTGCGCTGCACGGAGTCGAGGAGGAAGGCGCGAATCTCGTCGCACAGCTGCGGGAGCGTCTCCGCCGGCAGCCCCTTCAGGTCACTCGGAGAGGTGACGCGCGGCAAGAGCGCGGGATGAGCGAGGTCGTTGTCTGTCATACGCGGCGATGGGGGCTCGCGGCAGACCGCGAGCGGTCCACGAGGGTCTCCGATTCTATACGGGATCCCTCTCGGGGGTTCCAAGGCGTGAGGAGAGGCTTCCGCGCGGCTCCGGCAACATTCCCGGAGCTTCCCGACAGGATCAGGCCCGTCGTTGCAGGAAGAAGTCGATCAGCGCGCTCCCCAGCCCCTGGTCCCCCCAGGAGAGCTCCTCGAGCGCGTGCCGGGCCTCGTGCGCCCAGCGGCGGGCCTCGGCCCGCGCCTCGGGCTCGCCCAGGGCCGTCACCAGGGAGACGCGCTCCAGGGCGGCGTCCTTGCCCGGCGTCTTGCCGAGGGTGGTGGCGTCCCCGGTCACGTCGAGCACGTCGTCGACGGCCTGGAACGCCAGTCCCAGGGCCTCGCCGAAGGCCCCCACCTTCTGCTGGACCGCCGGCGCAGCGCCGGCCGTCACGGCGCCGAGCTCACAGGCCGCTCGGAACAGGGCGGCGGTCTTGCGGCGGTGCATGTCCGTGACGCTCTGGACGTCGGGCTTCTCGCTCAGCTCGAGCGCGAGGTCGAGCACCTGCCCGCCGACCATCCCCGCCGGACCCGCGCCACGCGCGAGCACGCCGACCTGGAGGCCCCCACGCGGCGCGTCCGCGAGCAGCTCGAAGGCCAGGATCTGCAGCGCGTCCCCGACCAGGACGGCGAGCGCCTCGTCGTAGGCCACGTGCACGGTCGGCCGCCCGCGCCGCAGCTCGTCGTCGTCCATGCAGGGCAGGTCGTCGTGCACCAGGCTGTACGTGTGAACGAGCTCGATCGCGGCG
>CAZDYS010000328.1:3793-4960 GCA_964509445.1 uncultured Planctomycetaceae bacterium | reverse complement strand
CGCCGTCGCCGTCGAGGTCGCCGAAGGCGAGGCCGCGACTGACCTCCACCTGCGAGGTGAAGTCCCCGCCCTGGTCGGACACCTCGGTGAAGGTCCCGTCGCCGGCTCCGAGGAAGAGCTGGTTGGTCTCGGCGTACTCGCCCCAGTACCCAGCGGGCGCGCCCGGCATGGGGTCGCGCCGCCGGATCGCACCGTTCGCGACCGCGAGGTCCAGGTCCCCGTCCAGGTCGAGGTCGAACAGGCCGCAGCCGAAGCCGGTGCGCTGCATGTCGACGCCGGCGAGCCCTGCTTCCGAGGACGCGTCCCCAAACAGGACGCCCTTGCGCAGGTACAGGCGGTTGTTCTCCTTCACGAGGTGCGTCATGAAGAGGTCGATGGTCCCGTCCCCGTTCACGTCTCCGGCGGTCACGCCCATGCTGGCCTCGGGCTTGCCGACGCCGGAGACCGCGACTCCGCGCAGGATGCCCTCCTCGTGGAAGACTCCGTCCGCATTCGAGACCCAGAGCTGGTTGGACTGCGCGTCGTTCGCCACGAACACGTCCAGCCGGCCGTCCCCGGTCAGGTCCGTGACGAGGATGCCGAGTCCGTGGGCTCGGTTGCCCTTGTTCGGGAGCACGATGCCCGCGGCAGCGGTGGCGTCCTCGAAGGTGCCGTCTCCGCGGTTCCTGTAGAGCGTGTCGTTCCAGCCCGGGAACGACCGCGGCCCACAGTACTCCCGGCGCGAGCTGCCGTCGTTGCAGAGCTTCGCACGGTCGTAGCGCATGTAGTGGACGACGTAGAGGTCCAGGAACCCGTCGCCGTCGACGTCCAGGAACGAGGCCGCCGTGGTCCAGCGGTTGCCGCCGATCCCCGCTTCCTTGGTCACGTCCCGGAAGGTCCCGTCCCCCTGGTTCTCGTACAGCCGGTCGGGGCCGAAGTTCGCGAAGTAGACGTCGTCGTCGCCGTCGTTGTCGAGGTCACCGATCGCGAGGCCCTGACCGAAGAAGCCGCGCGTGAAGCCGGCGACCTCGGTGTGGTCCTCGAAGGTACCGTCCTGTGTTTGGCGGTACAGCCGCGGAGGAATGGCCTCTTGCTTCGCTCCTGGACGCGGAACGCGCGCGTGCAGCACGTCGAGGCGTCCGTCCCCGTCGTAGTCGAAGAGTCCGACGCCGCCCTGCATCGCTTCGG
>CAZDYS010000328.1:0-3783 GCA_964509445.1 uncultured Planctomycetaceae bacterium | reverse complement strand
AGGTGGTAGGTCCCTTCCGGCCAATCGGACGGTTTGCCGCCGAGGCCCAGCTCCGCGGTGACGTCCACCAAGTAGCCCGGCGCCCCGGTCCTCGCCGTTCTCGGACCGTCCGCGCTTCCGCAGGCGGCACAGGTGAGCGTCAGGAGGACGCCGAGCGGCCTTCCCCGCAGTGCGCTCAATCCTGGTACTCGATCTCCAGCGTGCGCTGGAGCTCCGTCGGGACCGGGACCTCCTGGCGCTTCCCACCGGGCCACAGCACGGCCAGCGACTCGAGCGCGCTCTCCTCGCCGAGGCCCAGCGTGACCGGGAGCTCGGACTGGGAGAGGTAGCTGCGCGTGGGGGTGACCTGCCGCCGCAGCGGGACGCCGTCGACCACCGCCTCGACCCAGGCGCCGATGCCGTTCGGGTTCGCCGCCGGGCCGCGCAGGAGCACGCGGAGCCAGGCGCGCCCGAGCTCCTGGTCGTTCCGCAGCAGCACCGGCCGATCGCCGACCTGCACGAGCAGGACGTCGAGATCGCCGTCGCCGTCGATGTCCGCGTAGGCCGAGCCGCGGCCGGCGAGCGTGCCCGCGAGGTCGCCGGCGGTCTCCGGCGGCACCTCCATGAAGCACGAGCGCGCGTCCGGGCCGCAGTTCCAGAAGAGCTGCGGCGGCTGGAGGTATTCCTGGCTGGGCTGCACCTCGTTGATCGACTCCTCGAGGTGCCCGTTGACCTGCAGGAGGTCCTGGCGGCCGTCGAGGTCGTAGTCGAAGAAGAACAGACCGAAGGACAGGTGCCGGCGCGAAGGAGAGCCGATGCCCTCGCCCATGGCGTCGTCGGAGAACACCAGCGGCACGTCCCCGGTCACGAACAGGGAGGACATCTCGTTCGAGAAGTTGCCGATGGCGACGCCCAGGCCGCCGTCGTTGCGGTAGTCCGCGATGTCGATCCCCATGGCGCCGGTCGCCTGACCGCTGCCGTCGAAGCCGAGGCCGCTCGTACCGCCGATCTCCTCGAAGGTGCCGTTGCCCAGGTTGTGGAACAGGTGGTTCTGCACCGTGTCGTTGGCGACCGCCACGTCGGTCCAGCCGTCCTGGTCGAAGTCCACGAAGGAGACGCCCAGCGCTTTGCCCATCGCCGCGCCCGTGGCGGGGTTGGTCACCTGCAGACCGGCCGCGGCGGAGACGTCCTCGAAGGTGCCGTCTCCCTGGTTCTGGTACAGACGCGAGAAGGTCCCGGAGTAGCTGGTCGGCGGGCCGTAGGCGCGGTCCGTGCCGTTCAGCGTGAACGCGAGCTTCGAGTCGATCTCGTAGGACCAGCGCACGTAGTTGCAGACGAACAGGTCGAGGTCGTCGTCGCCGTCGTAGTCGAAGAAGCCGGCGCTGGTGCTCCACTGCTCCGGCGGGCCCCCGACGCCGGCCGAAGCGGTGACGTCGACGAAGCCGTCGGGCGTGTTGCGGTACAGGTGCGACGCTCCGACTCCGGTGAGGAAGACGTCGACGCGTCCGTCCGCGTCGTAGTCCGCGACCGCCACGCCCATGCCGGCTCCCGAGCCCGCCAGCCCCGAGCCCTCGGTGACATCCGTGAAGTGGCCGCTGCCGTCGTTGGCGTACAGGCGGTTCCCGGCCGGCGCCTCGTCGCTGGGGACGAGGGGAGCGCCGTTCACGAACAAGAGGTCCTGGTCGCCGTCGCCGTCGTAGTCGAAGAAGGCGGCGCCTCCGCCCATCGTCTCCGGCAGGAGCTTCTCGCCGCGCGCACCGCTGTCGTGGACGAAGTCGATGCCCGCCTCGACGGTGACGTCGCGGAAGGCGACGCGCGGGAGCACCTCCTCGTCGCTGACCAGGTCCTCGATCGCGCCGACGTCCTTCTCGAGGATCTCCTCCGGCACCTCTTCCTCGCCGCCGAGGAACAGCGCCGCGCCGACGCCGATGGCGATGACGACGAAGCCGACGAGCGACCAGCGCAGCGCCTGCCCGATGATGGAGTCGTCTTCCGGGACGAACTCCTCGTCCTCGAGCTCGGGATCCTGGGGGGCGCTCACTTGGCTCATCGGGTGCCGCTCTCCTTGGGCAGGTCGTAGGCGTCCTCGCGGTGCAGGTCGTAGATGACCACCGCTTCGGCCGCCTGGTTCGCGGCCGGGTACTTGATGCGCGCCTGGGCGATCGCGTGATCGCGGGCGTTGTCGTCGGGCTTGTAGAGAGCGTGCAGTTTGCCGTGTTCGGCGGCCTGCGTCTCGTTCCCGAGGTCCGTGTGGATCAGCTTGAGGTTGTAGTGGGCGGCGACGTTCTCCGGGTCCAGGCGGAGCGCCTCCTCCAGCACCTCGATCGCCTCGCCCAGGAGCCGCTCGCGGTTCGCCGCGCGCTTCTCGCCACGCTCCTGCTTCGCGCGCTCGTAGAGCGTGTTCCCGAGCTCGACCAGCAGGGTGTAGTCCTTCGAGAAGTCGAAGCCGCGCCCCTTGGCCTGCTCGAAGCCGCCCTCGATGATCTGGCGGAAGTTGGCGATGGCCTCGTCGAAGCGGGCGTTCTGCTTGTTCACCATCCCGGTGAAGAAGAGCACGGACCACTGCGGCGCCGGCGGGTCGAAGTCCCGGGCGCGCCGCAGCGCCTCCGGAGCCTCCGTCGTCACGCGGCCCTCGCGCAGGTAGACCCGTGCGAGGTTGAGCGGACCGTCCGGACGGCCCAGGGCCTCGACGCGCTGGAAGGCCTCCTCGGCCTGCCGGAGCTCGCCCTGGCCGCGCTTGCGCAGGAGGCCGATGCCGTAGTCGTTCCAGCGCTGCCACTCGGGGATGTCCCGCTCCGGGTTCTCGACCCCGCCCGAGCCACCGGCGATCGGGAAGGTGATCCGGTCCGTGGCGAGCTCCAGGATCGGGAGCTCGTTGCGCCAGTTCGGGTCCTCCTCGACGAACTGCATGTACTCGGTGTCGAACTTGCGGTAGCGCAGGGCGACCTCGACCGTCAGCGACTCGGTCGCGTCCTCGGGCACCTCGAGCAGGTAGTGCACGACGTCCGCCGCGCCGGGCGGGATCTGGTTCGTGTACAGAGGCGTGAAGATGTCCTGTGCGTTGCGCCGGTTGATGCGGTTGCCGTCCCGGTCGAGCACGAACGTGTTCACGAAGTGGGACCAGGGGTCGACGGCCAGGTCGGGCTCGCGCATGCCGCCGCTGCGTCCCACGGTCACGTCTCCGGCGCGCGCCGTGACGTCCATCCAGATCTCGTTCGAGTCGGAGGTTCCCTGCGTGAACACGTGCCCCATCTTCACGGTCCGGATGACGGCCTCGAGCAGGTAGGTCTCGCCGGGCACGAGCTCGGGGACCTGGGGCCGCAGGGGGGCGATCAGCTCGCCGTCGATCCGACCACCGCGCTTGATCCCGAACAAGTCCACGCGCATGACGCCCTCGTTGAAGGCCTGGTGCGCGGCGATGGCCTCGTCGGCCTGCTCCTGGGTGAGGATCCCGTCCTCGACCACCAGCTGCGGCACGGCGGTGTTCGCCGAGGGGAACATGTGGTCGAGGGTCTTCGGGATGCCGCTGTCGTCGCGAACGCGCGAGCCGAAGTCCTCGGAGGCGATGAGCGGCATGTGGCAGCCGTTGCAGTTCTCCTGCGCCTTCGGCGGGTAGTAGAAGCTGCGGATGCCCTGGCCCGACACGCCGGAGAGCGCGAACGCATCCTGGTGGTTCTGTCCGCGCAGCCACTTGTAGCCGTTCAGCTCCTCCGGCAGGTGCACCTTGTGGCAGGTGCCGCAGAACTCGGTGGAGCGGTGGACGGGCTTCAGGAAGGTCTTCTTGTGGAACTCGGGCTTGGCCTT
>CAZDYS010000327.1:0-4976 GCA_964509445.1 uncultured Planctomycetaceae bacterium | reverse complement strand
TGTCGAAGCGGAAGTAGGCGTCGATGCGCGACCCCGCCGGCAGCGTCACGGGCGCGGTGTAGAAGTAGGCCCCCTGCCAGCGGAAGTCCCAGTCCTCGATCCGGATGAGCGGCTTCTCGTCGCCGTCCGGCAGCGTCGCGACCACCTCGACCTCCTTGCCGAGGTAGTGCATGTGCGGCGACACGTCGATCACGTCCATGTCCGCGGGGACCTCCATCCACACGTGGCGCATGTAGTAGTCGTCCCCGGGCTCGATCTCGACGTTCTGCGTGCCGATGACGAGACCGGCCGCTTCGCGCTCGATGGCGGGCTCCCCCTCGTCCGCGAGGTAGAGCGCGAGCGCGCTGCGGTCGGTCGCCGCCTGGCCCGTCGGGTGGTAGTGGATCTCGAGCACGAAGTGCCCCCCGCCCTGGAGCGGCTGGCCGACCCCGGCCGGCAGCACGTAGGGCTGCGTCCCGGGCGCCCAGCCCGCGATCTGCGTGGTCGTGTTGAGTCCGCTGGGATCGAACCGCTCGCCGTTCGGACCGCGGTCGCGACCGAAGGCCGCGAACCCCGGCTCCGGCGTGTGCTCGTCGATGAGCGCGGCGACTCCCGTGAGGTCGTGGTAGGCGATGCAGTGGTGCACCACCGAGGGATCGCCCGGACGGAAGTCGATCGCCGTGATGTGCCGCCCCTCGAGCTCCTCGTTCGGGATCACGAAGTAGCGGTAGATGTCGTCGCCGCCGGCGGGCACGTCGTAGCTCTCCGGCATCTCGATCAGGAGGTCCGGCGTCCCGAGCCGCCAGCGCGTGCTCTCGTAGTCGCGAGCCGGGAGCCGATCGGCCGGGTCGCCCTCGGGGGCACCGCTCTTGGCCCAGGTCTCCAGCATCGCGATCTCGCGACGGCTGAGCTTGCGCTCGTCGCGGAAGTGGCCCGCCTCCGTCTCCGCGAACCAGGGCGGCATGGAGCGCGAGCGCGTGACCTGCGCGACCATCTTCGCGCGCCGCTTCACGGACTCGTAGTCGTCGAGCACCATCGGCCCGACGTCGCCGGTGCGGTGGCAGTCGACGCAGTTCGCGGCGAGGATCGGCGCGACGTGCTGGGTGTAGGTGATCTCCTGCTCGACGTCTCCGTCCCAGGCCTCGAAGACGCAGCCGACGGGCTCCGTCGCGCGAGGCTCGAGCGTGCCCGCCGCGACCCCGCGCAGCGCGTCCTGGAGATCGTTCGAGGTGACCTGCGCGCGCTGCTTGCCGACCGCCTCGAAGCGGTTGTCGATGCGGCCGCGGTAGAGCAGGCGGTCGGTCTCGTCGACCACGAAGGCCTCGGGGACGTGCGTGGGAGCGAGGCGAGCGGCGAGCTCTCCCGTCACGTCGAGCAGCACCGGGAAGCGGAGCTCGGCCTCGTCCCGGAAGGTACGCGCGGCGCCCCGTCCGAGGGCCGGGTCGGAGAGCACGCCGAGGAAGGTCACGCCGCGCTCGGCAGCCTCGTCCGCGAGCTCGTTGAGGCGCGGTCCCATCTTCTGCGCGATCGGGCAGCCGGGATCGAGGAAGACCAGGGAGAGCGCACGGGACTCCGTGGCGATCCCGGTCCCGAGGCCGAGCCGATGCACGCCGCCGTCCAGGTCGACGCAGCGCAGACCGACCACGCGGGCCATCGCTCCCACCTCCAGGGTGGAGGCCTCCCCGACGGTCGAGGCGGGGTCCGGCGACGGGTCGTTGGACAGGGAGGCGGACGAGAGCGCGAGGAGGGCGACCAGTTCGAGCATGGCAGTGGGGAGAAGTGGCTTCCGCGGGGTGCCCCTACTGTGCCAGATCGGGGCGCGCTTGGGGCGCCTCCGGGCGGGTCGCGCCGGGGGCGGGAGGACCGGGGGCGGACGGACCTCTACGGGAGCGCCCTCAGCGCCGTTTCTTCTTCAGCTCGTATTCCGCCCGTACGAACTCCTTCCAGGCGGCCTCGAAGGCGAAGGGGTTCAGCCCCAGGACCTCCTGGAGCGCGTCCTTGATCGGCGTCTTGCGCTTCACGAGCCGCGCCAGCGGCCCGAGCTTGCCCGGGTGGGCCCGGCGCAGGAAGTCGACGTAGGACCAGGCGAACATGTGCTCCTCCGGCGTGAGGTCCGTGGTGTGGCGCTGGGCGATCCCGAGGAAGCCGGGGGCCTCGTCCGCGTCCACGGCCTTCCGAACGGAGGGCTCCCAGGTCCCGAACTTGAACCGCAGGAGCGTGTCGCTCTCGACGTAGCAGTAGTTCCGCACCCCGTCGAACAGCTCGACCTCGTAGGCGTGCGCCAGGCCCGCGTCGAGCCAGCCGCCCTTGATGTTCCCGGGCCAGACGCCGTCGTAGACGTTGGAGAGCAGGCAGTGCGCGACCTGGTGCACGACCGCCTGATGCAGCTCGAACTCCTCGTGCAGGTGGCTCTTGTCGTAGTGGATGCTCACCACCGGCTCGGCCCCCATGAGCTTCGACATGGTCGTCGAGGGCTGCTTCGTGAAGCGCAGCGAGGCCAGCTCCTGGTCGTGGGCGTTGTCCCACAGGAGCACGTGCGTCCGGTGCGAGACGTCTTCCGCCGGGTCCGCGGCCAGGTCCGCGACGAAGAGCGCGAACAGCTCCTCCAGGCGTCGCGCGTAGACGTGGGCGACCTGGTGCGACTTCGACGCGCCCTTGAGCTTCAGGCGCCGGATCCCGTAGTCGAGCCGGAAGTGCGCGCTCTCCAGGTGGTGGACCTCCTCGCCGATCCCCTCCACGGCTTCGGCACGCGCGCGGGCCCAGGCGGCGAAGGAGGCGCTCTGTTCCGCGCGGACGGCCAGGACGCTCTCCGGAGGACCGTCGCAGCGGCTGCAGGGCACGGAGCGGAGCCCCGCGCAGCAGGCCTCCGCGGCGCTGCAGCGAGCGACCGGCGCCGCCGGCTCGGGCTCCCGCGGCAGACACCCGCGCTTCGCGCAGTCCTTGCAGGCGACGAGGCCCGTGCCCGCGCACTTCTTGCAGTCGTCGGAGGCGTCGACCTCCGGCGAGCGACCCTCGGCGACGGGCGCGGCGAGGGCGGAGGGCGAGAGGAAGAGGAGCGAGAGGAGGAGGAGCAGCATGGCTTCGAGGGAGCGCGGTCCCTCTCCGCAGCCTAGCCGGCCGCGCCTCGGTCGTCGTCCCTCGCCTGTCCCTCGCCTGTCCCTCCCCTGGCACCCCTGCCCTCGGCGGGTGCTGGGGCTCGTATCGGCCCCGGGGATTCTCCAGGATGGCGTCCACGGAACGCGCTCCGCTCGACCGTCGCACGCGTCCCGCCGCGGCGGTCGACCCGAACCCCAGGCCACCGAACATGACTCGCACCTCCCCCCGCACGCTGCCCTTCCTCGGCCTCCTGCTCCTCGCCGCCGGCTGCAACGTCCCGCAGCTCGACCTCACGCCGCGCTACGGCGTGCTCTCGATCGACGGCGAGTTCGGCGCCTCGTCCTCGAACATCAGCGGCCGGGCGTCCCTCGAGGCCGCGGGCCTCGACGACGACGAGGGGTTCCCGGGGCTGCGCGCCGACGTGAAGTTCGGCTCCCCGCACCTGATCCTCTCGGCCGGACGCGCGAGCTGGGCCGGCAGCGGCATCGCGGACGCCGCGCTCGACATCGGCGGGGACACGATCAACGTCAACGACCCGGTCGAGTCCGAGTTCGACCTGAACCTGTACCAGGCGCTGCTGGTGTTCGACATGTTCCCGACCAACGTCGCCGAGATCGCCCTGGGCGTCGGCGTGACGGGGTTCGACTACGACCTGTTGTTCCGCAGCGAGACGACCAGCGAGACCATCGAGAGCGACGAGCTCGTCCCGATCCCCGTGATCGCGCTGAACGTCGGCGCGCAGCTCGGGCCGATCGAGGTCGCCGGCCTCGTCTCGGGCTTCTCGGTCGACTACGAGGAGTTCGACGGCACCTACATCGACGCCGACCTCTACGCGCGCTACCGGATCCTCGGCGGCAAGAACCACCTGCGCTCGTCCATCGTCCTCGGCTGGCGTCAGATCGAGGTCGAGTTCGAGTACGACGACGACGGCGATCTGTACGACGCGGACTTCGGGATCTCCGGCCCCTACCTGGGGATGGAGTTCACGCTCTAGCAGGCGCGCCCCGGTGCTAGCAGCCCGTTGAGGAAGTCGCTCGGCGCCAGGACGAGGTCCTCCCCTCCGCTGCTGCGCCCGGAAGCCTCGCCGAGTCCACCGATTCGCCTGCGTTTCCAGTCACCACACCGAAGCGGATGCCCGCGCCCCGGCATCCGAGGCACCTCTTCGACGGGCAGCTAGGGCTTCTTCCGCGCGCGGCCGGCGAAGCCCACCTCGAAGGTCGCGAGGACCTCGACCAGGTCGAGCTCGAACGCCTCGGCGGACACGAGGTCCTGCTCGATCATGTGGAGGGCGAGCGCGTGGGCGACCGCACCCAGTCCCTCGACGCTCGGGTGCAGCTCGTCGAACAGCATCAGGCTGCGGGCCTGCTTGGCGCTCCAGACGAAGCGACCGATCTGGAAACGACGGCGCGAGGACATCTCGCCGTGCAGGCGCCCCAGCGGGAAGACCACGACGTTGGGGCGTTCCGCCGCCCAGGCCTCGAGCCGCTCGTTGAGCGCCTGGACGCCGCCCGTGCGCGGGTACTGCGTGATGCGCAACATCTTCCCCTCCGTGAGCTCGCCGACGGCGCGCTCCATGTCCGGGAAGTCCGAGACGACCACGGGGCACTCGAAGCGGTCGAGCAGCTCCAGCCCGACCTCGAGGCGCTCGAGACGCTCCTCGAGCAGCGCGATCGGCTTGCCGTCCAGACGCTTGGAGCCGTAGCCGAACCAGAACAGGAAGTCCGGCGCGACGAGGAGCGTCGGGTCGGCCGCGAGGGCCTCCTCGACCATCGCTCCGCCGATCCCCACGGGATCGCCGAAGAACATCCCGTTCCCCCGTCCGGTCACGTTCGCCTCCGGCGCCGTGACGGTCGCCTGGAACACGTCGATCAGGGAGTGCGCGTTGCCGAAGCCCATGGTCA
>CAZDYS010000326.1:0-5001 GCA_964509445.1 uncultured Planctomycetaceae bacterium | reverse complement strand
CCGGCGACGGCCGTCCACGTCGAGGAACTCGTTCGTGCCGGGCCCCGCGGGCGGACGCGCCTGCAGGGTCTCGGCGATGTCCAGCGGACGGGTGAGCACGCGGCCGTTGACGCGCCAGAGCATGTCCCCGACGCGCACCCCGAGGGCATCCGCGATCGTTCCCGGGTCCAGCGCGAGAACGCGCAACCCGCTGCCGGCGGGCAGCCCGGCGCGCGCACGCTCGTCCGCGGTCAGCTTCTTCACGTAGACCCCGAGGATCTCCGTCGGGACCGTGACGACCGCCTGACGCAGGACCTCCGGCGCGCCCTCCGCAGCCTCGTCCTCGCCGATCGCCATCGGCGGCACCGCCTGCAGCGGCGTCTCGCGCGGGACGATCAGCTCGAGATCGAGCGGGCCGGTGAGCGGCGCCGGTCCCAGACGGATCCGTTCCGCGAGCACCGGGTTCTCCCCCAGGATCGACTTCAGGTCCGGCCCGCGGAACGTGCGGGTGAAGGGCTCGCCGTTCTGCTCCTCCGACCACTCGAGGCGCGCCTCGCCGGAGCGCTGCCGCAGCCGGACGCGCACGGTCCCGACGTCGACGCGCGGCCCCTCCGCGCGGTCGATGGGCACGCCGAACTGGAGCTCGGGACGGGTGGTCGAGAGCGACTCGAACAGCGCGAACAGATGGCGGTCCAGCTCCGCGTCGTTGCCGGTCGGCATCCAGACCGGAGCGGCTCCCTGCCCGAGCTCGCGCAGGGCCAGGCGGGCGGTCCAGGCGAGGTCCTTGCGCTCCTCGTCCAGAGCGAGGCGCTCGAGGAACACGAGCGCCATCGGATCCGCCCAGGCGCGGCGCACGAGCGCGTCGAAGTTCCGCTCGCGCTCCTCCAGATCGCTGGTGCTCAGGAGGAGCAGCCAGGAGTCCTCACGAAAGGCGCGCGGCTCCGAGGAGACCCCCGGCGGAGCGACCGGTTGCAGGGACTCCTGGGACGACCCGAGGGCTCCGAAGGAGAACGCCAGCCAGGCGGCGAGGGCGGCGCGTGCGACACGAGGCTCCATCCTGTCGAGCTCCTTAGGAAGAAGAAGCCTGCCGGGCGCTCGCCCGGGGAATCAACGCACCACGTAGACCTGGCCGTCGATGACCCGCACGCCCTCGGGGAGGGCCTCCGGGTTCGAGGCGAGGCTGTCGGCTCCGTTCGGCACGCCGCTGGAGGGCGTCGCGCCCGAGCCGAGCGACGAGCGCATCGGATCCGAGTACTGCATCAGCGTGGTTCCGAAGACGCGCGAGAGCGGCACCTCGCCGGGGCGCAGCTCGCGACGACCCTCGAGCGGAGTCGCCTCGTCGAGGGCCACCGTGAGCGGGGCCGCTCCGTCGACGGACGCGCCGCCGGATCCCGCCGGCTCGACCGCGTCGCCGTCCCCGAGGAACTTCGGGGCGGCCGTGAAGGCCACCAGGAGAACGGCGGCCGCTGCCGCCAGTCCCGCCGCGCGCCGGACGAGGCGCAGGTGCGGTCGGGTGATCTTGGGAGAGGCGGTGCCGGGGGTTCCCGTCCCGGCACCGGCCTCTCCAACGCCGAGGGAAGCCGGAATCCGGCCCTCGGCGACGAGACTGGAGCGAATCCCTTGCCAGAGATCCGACTCCCGAGGCGCTTCACGCTCGAGCGAGGTCACCAGGACCTCGCGCGCCCGTTCGGCCGCCTCTGCTTCCCGCGCACAGCCCCCGCAGTGGGCCACGTGCTCTCGAACCTCTGCGAGGACGTCCGCCTCCAAGTCACCCCCGAGGAACAGGGGCAGCTTCTCGCGGACGTCGTGGCAGTTCGAGGGGAGGTTCTTCATGCGTTTGGTGTCGATGCTTCGGGGCCCGGAGGTTCCCGTTCCGGGCTCCCTTGGCGTCTTCGGCGGGCTATACGCCGCCTTCCTCGGGAGTGTTGGCGCTCGAAGCGTCTTCCTCGGATTTCTTGTGCCCACCCTCCAATTCGGCGCGCAGGCCCCCGGAGCGCTCCATGCGCTCCCACTCGTCCTGGAAGAGTTTTCGGCCCCGGTGGAGCCTCCAGCGCACCGTGACGTGGGTCGCGCCCACGATCTCCGCGATCTCGGTGCAGGGCAGCCCCTCGAGCTCCCGCAGGATCATCACGGTCCGGAAGTGCGGGGCCAGCTGGTCGATGCAGGCGCGCACCCGGTCCGCGGTCTCGGCCCGCTGCATGGGCTCGAAGGGGAGCTCGGCCTCGGCGTCCGTCAGCTCGATCTCGGACTCCCCCTCCTCTCCCTGGACGGTGGTGCTGTGCTGGGGTCGCCGCTTGCGCAGGTGGTCGATCGCGAGGTTCGTGACGATCCGGTAGAGCCAGGTCGTGAACTCGTGCTGGAAGTCGAACCGCTCGAGGTTGCGGAAGACCCGCAGGAAGGCGTCCTGGGCCAGGTCCCGCGCGTCCTCGCGGTTCGCCACCAGGCCCCAGGCCACGCGCGTGGCGCGGTCCTCGTGCCGCTTCACCAGGAGCTCGAAGCCCAGCTCCTCCCCGCGCTGCGCCGCCCGGACCAGGTCGTGATCGCTGGGCCCCTCACGCTCCGCCGAGCGCACGCCGGCACCGGCAGGCTCGTCACGGGAGGTCGAGTCCTGGGGATCGGTCACGGAGCGGCGGTCCTCCTCCGGTTGGGGAGAGGCGACGGACATGTCGGATCGGGTGCAGCCGGGAAGAAAGTGCCCTGAGGGGCACGCGAGGGACGGTGGCTCGCGCGACCGACCCGCCCGACCTCCGTCAGCGGAGGCCGCGGCCTCCGCTACCTTCGGCTCCCTCGACGCCAGACGTGAGGCTGGCCTCGTCCGGCAGGAACGCCTCCGGCGCGGGAACGGGCAGATCGACCGGCTCGAGCGCGGGGCCGACCTCTACGGTCGGGAACCGCCCCTCGATAGAGGCAATTCGCCGGTACTTCTCGTGCCGCGTGGCCAGGAGCTCGTCCGTCGGGACCCCCGCCAGCTCGTCCAGGTGCCGCAGGAGCACCCGCTTGACCTCGTCCATGGCCACCGACGGAGCCCGGTGAGCGCCCCCCAGGGGCTCCGTCACGATCTCGTCGATGACGCCCAGACCCAGGAGGTCCTCCGAGGTCAGGCGCAGCGCCTCGGCCGCGTCCGGAGACCGCTCGCCGTCCTTCCACAGGATCGCGGCGCAGCCCTCGGGACTGATCACGGAGTAGTAGGCGTGCTCGAGCATCAGCACGCGATCGCCGACGCCGATGCCCAGGGCACCGCCGGAGCCGCCCTCGCCGATCACCAGCGCGATGACCGGGACCTTCAGGGAGAACATGGCGAGGATGTTCTCGGCGATCGCCATGGCCTGGCCGCGTTCCTCGGCACCGATGCCCGGGTAGGCGCCGGGCGTGTTGATCATCGCGATGATCGGGATGCCGAACTTCTCCGCCAGGCGCATCTTGCGCAGCGCCTTGCGGTAGCCCTCCGGGTGGGCGCAGCCGAAGTTGCACTCCAGCCGCTCCTTGGTCGTGCGGCCCTTGCGGTGCGCGACCAGGAGGAAGCGGCGCCCCTCCATCGTCGCCAGGCCGGTGACGATGGCCGCGTCGTCGCCGTAGAAGCGATCCCCGTGCAGCTCGAAGAAGTCGTCGCAGATGCCGGAGATGTAGTCCGCCGCGACCGGTCGCTTCGGATGGCGCGCGACGTTGACGCGTTCCCAGGCGGACAGCTGCGAGTAGGTCTCGTCGATCTTCTCGCGCAGCTGCGCCTTGAGCTCCTCGATCTCGCCGGAGATGTCGAGGCGGGTCGACAGGGCGAGGGACTCGAGCTCGGCGATGCGCGCCTCGATCTCTTCGATCGGGCGCTCGAAGGCCATTCCACCTCCGGTCGGGTTGGCCGGCGGCTTGGGCTCGTCCTTCGACTTCTTCTTGTTCTTGGCCAAGGCAATGCGCTCCTGAACGGGAATCGTCCTCCAATCGCGGCCCCTTGACAAGGGATTGTCTTGCGCCGCTTCTGATGGTCGAGCCGGATCCCTACTCTAGGCCTTCCGGCCTCCTCTGCCCCGCCATCTCCTCCATGTCCTCCACCACGGTCGATCCGAGCCGTCCCTCGCTCGATTCCCAGGGCCACGAGACCCCCGCCTGGCGGGTCGAGGTCTTCCGCCAGCCGGACCGCGCGGACCCGCGCGGCGAGGCCCTCCAGGCCGCCCTCGCAGAGCTCGGACTCGGGGCTCCCACCCGCGTGCGCGTCGGCAGCGGCTACCTGCTCTCGCCCCGCTACGGCCCCGCGGAGGTCGAGGCGATCGCCTCCTCGTTCCTGGCCGACCCGGTCCTCGACGAGGTGCGCTGCATCGCCCCCGGCGAGGCCCCGCCGGCTCCCCCGGCCGGGACCCAGCGCGTGCTGGTCATGCCGCGCCCCGGCGTGATGGATCCCGTCGCCCGGACGGTCGAATCCCTGCTGTCGGACACCGGCCGCGTCCCGGTCGAGGGCCCGCCCGGCGTCGCCACCTACCGCGCGATCGAGATCGAGGGGCGCCTCAGCGAGGAGGAGGGTCGCGAGGCGGCCCAGCGCCTCTTCGCCAACGAGACCATCGAGCTCGTGCGCTTCGGCGCCGCCGGCCTTCCTTATGGAGAGGACCTCGGCGCCCTGCCGCGCGGGCGGGTCGAGGTCCCGCTGCGCGAGGCCGACGAGCCGGAGCTCGTGCGCCTCAGCACCGAGGGAGCGCTGAGCCTCACGGCGACCGAGATGCGCGCGATCCAGGAGCACTTCCGCGAGCTCGGTCGCGAACCGGCCCTGTGCGAGCTCGAGACGATCGCTCAGACCTGGAGCGAGCACTGCAAGCACAAGACGCTGACGGGCATCGTCGAGTTCACCGGGCCCGACGGGCGCGAGGAGCGCATCGACAACCTCCTGAAGGAGACGATCGCGCGCGCGACGCACGAGCTCGACCGGGACTTCTGCATCAGCGTGTTCGAGGACAACGCGGGCATCATCGCGTTCGACCAGGGACACGACCTCGCGATCAAGGTCGAGACCCACAACCACCCCAGTGCCATCGACCCCTA
>CAZDYS010000325.1:0-5005 GCA_964509445.1 uncultured Planctomycetaceae bacterium | reverse complement strand
AGTTTGCGTAGGATTTCTGCGAGCTTTTCTGCTTCTAGGAGGGAGCATCGCGCCCCGCTCCTCGCGCGCGAGCACGCGCCAGCGCGTGCGCGCCTCCTTGGCTCCTTCCCGCGGCTCGCGGAACCAGCGCACGGTGTTCCGTGCGCGGTCCTTCGCCAGCCACTGGACGAGCAGCCCCTCGTCCTCCTCGGGCTGCCCCTCGGTGAGCGCGAGGTACACCTTGCGGACGCGGCGTTCCTGGAACGCCCGCGTCAGCCGGGCGGCGGCCTTCGAGGTCCGCGCGAAGCAGACCACCCCGGAGACCGGGCGATCGAGGCGGTGGACCACGCCCAGGGAGACCCGCCCCGGCTTCTGGAACTCCCGGGCCACCCAGGCCTTGGCGCGCTCCAGGAGACTCTCGTCCCCGCTCTCGTCCGGAACGCAGGGCAGGCCGGCCGGCTTGGCCACGAACAGGAGGTGGTTGTCGACCGGGCCGACGCGCAGCGGGCTCACGGGACGAGGCCCCCCGGCGCCCCGGAGGTTTCGTTCCAAGCGTGTAACCCGCCGCACAAAGGCAACTTCCCGGGCAACTTCCCCCCGCGGTGACGTCTAACGAGGGAGAGCGCAACCAGGGGAACCCGTCCCCCGTCCGAGGCTCCCGGAGGGCCCACCGCAGGAAGAACTACGGCTTTCTCGCGATGTGGCCGATGGCTCCGAGATCTGCGAGGGCGGTCAGCGGTCCCTTGTCGTGCACTCATGGAGGGGTATCGTACCTGCTTCCAGGGAGCGCCCCACTTTCGGCAGAAGGCGTCGCACGTGCGACGCGCGGGGCACATTCAACGGCAGGCGCGCGGAGTTCTCCCTTCCCGAGGGGACGACGCGCCGAATTGGAGAGGAGTCACAGCATGTTCTCGTTCCATGCTCTGTGTCTGCCCGCGCTGATCTTCGGCGCGAGCCACGACGAACCGACGTTCGCCTTCGAGGCGGTGGCGGTCGAGACGCGCGACGCGCTCGGCGCCGGGGAGGCCCAGACCTTCCTCGACGTCGTCGACGGCCCGAGCCACGTCCACCTGGACGTCGGGTCCTTCGACGTCCGCTTCCCGGTCGCCTCGCTGCAGGAGGCGCCGCACCTCGAGCTGTTCCAGGAGGCGGTGCAGACGCTGATCGATCTCCAGGAGAACTGGTTCGCCTGGCGGACGGCCGGCGGAGACAGCGAACAGGTCGAGGACGACTGGTCGCAGCTGCGCAAGTTCGTCAAGGGCTGGAAGACCGGCAAGTTCGGGCAGGTGAACGGAGGGACCGTCTCGCTCTACGAGCAGCTCGGCGCCAAGGACACCGTGCTCGAGGCCGTCGCCCGCCTGAGCGAGCTCACCGCGACGCCCGCGGAGGCCGCCGCCGAGGTCGGTGCCGCGAACGTGCTGGTCCTCGAGCCGACGCGCGAGCAGTTCATCCGCTCGTTCTCCCTCGCCGGTCTGCTCGAGCCGCTGCAGCGTGCCCACCTCTGGAGCGACGGCACCGTCGCCCAGACCGCCACCTGGTGCGGCTGGACGCAGATCGCCTGCCTCGAACAGATCGCGTTCCCGTTCGACCTCGAGAAGCCCTACCAGGGACGACCCCACAGCGGAGAGGACCCGACCGGCTTCGCCCAGTACCTCGCGGAGCGCGGCTCCGTCGCGCTGCTGCGCAAGGAGTTCTACCGCCACGGCACGCACTTCTTCGAGGAGACGCTCGGCACGAACCTGGTCATCGCCGCGGTCGGCAAGAACGACCTGCGCCAGGGCGTGTGGAAGCTCGAGTACAAGACCGCCGGCGGAAGCACCCAGCCCTTCGAGCGCTTCGTGCCCGGCGGGAACCCGCAGGGCGGCACGCTGCCGAAGCGCAAGGCCCACAGCGGGCCCAAGACCGGCAGCGCGATGGAGATCTCGAAGTACCGCGGGACCCACGGGGAGGGCTTCTTCCTCGGAGTGCTCAAGGAGGGCCAGAAGGCCGGTGCGAAGCTCGCCTCCAAGGACAAGGCGAACCCGCTGCGCAAGAACAAGATCGCGCACTTCGAGCTCTACTCCTTCGAGACCAGCGAGCCGCTGCCGGTCACGGCCCCGTTCCTGGGCGCCCAGGCCGAGAACAAGACGCTGCCTCCGAACGAGTACCTCGACGACTACGAGGACTTCTACCGCGCCTATCGCTCGGGCTTCTTCCACTGGCTCCGCACGAAGGCCGTGGAGGGAGACGAGGAGGCCTCGGAAGCGCGCTTCCAGGAGCTGATCCGCGCCCAGCGCGCTCGCGAGGTCGGCACTCCCATGCACGAGGTCGTCCAGGCCGTCTACGGAGTCCCGATGAGCTCCGCCGATCCGGAGACCGAGAGCCTCGAGTGGGCCTTCCTGGAGTTCGTGAAGAAGGGCCGCTGACCGCCGCGAGCTAGCGAACCCAGCGCGCGCAGAACCCGCACGGGAGTCTGCGCGCGCTTTCGTTGGTTCCCGGGTCCTCTTCCGCCTGCTCCGACAGCACGAGCTCCCCGGCCGTGACCGTGCCCGGGCCGAGCTCCTCCAAGAGGTTGGCCATGGCGAGCGGCGACGTCCCGATCGCGTAGGAGGAGAGCGCGACGAAGGCGCGTTCGGCGAGGATCTCGCCGCAGGCCGCGACGAGGTCGTGGATCCCCTCCTGGAAGACCCACTTCTCTCCCTTGGGGCCACGTCCGTAGGCCGGCGGGTCGAGCAGCAGGCCCTCGTACCGGACGCCGCGACGCGCCTCCCGGCGCACGAAGCGCAGCGCGTCCTCGCAGAGGATCCGCAGCGTGTCCGAGGGCAGACCGGACAGCTCCAGGTTCCTCCGCAGCCAGCTCACGGACGCCTTGGACGCGTCGACGTGCGTCACGCGGAACCCCGCGCGAGCCGCGAGCAGGCTCGCGACGCCGGTGTAGCCGAACAGGTTCAGGAGCGAGGGAGCCTCGTCGAAACGCGCGCGCTGCTCGCGCGTCCACTCCCAGTTCGCGGCCTGTTCCGGAAACAGCCCGACGTGCTTGAACGGCGTGGGACGGATCTCGACGCGGACGCCGGCGACGTCGACGGGCCAGGCCGCGTCGCGGCCTCGCGCACAGGCCGGCGCACCGCGCCCCACGTCCCAGTGGCCCCCGCGATCGGACTCCCGCACGAAGGTCAGGTGGGCGCGCTTCCAGAGCTCGGGTCGACGCGGGCGCCAGAGCGCCTGGGGGTCCGGTCGGACCAGCGTGACCGGGCCGAAGCGCTCGAGCTTCTGTCCGTCGCCCGAGTCGAGCAGGGCGTGGCCCTCGAGAACGGGGGCATCGAACAGCGCGGGACGCGGAGCGGGCGGAACCATGGCGGCGAGATGATAGGCTCTTCGCCGTGCTGCGGGTCGGAAGCGTTCCCTACCTCGTCGGTCGACCGCTCGACCTGGGCCTCGAGGGCGTCGCGGGCATCGAGCTGGTCCGGGACGTCCCGGCGCGGCTGGTGCGTGGGCTGCGCGAGGGCTCAATCGACGTGGCGCTGGTCAGCTCCGTGGAGCTCTTCCGGCAGCCGGGCTACGGATACCTGAGCGGCATCGCGGTCGCGGGCCACGACTACGTCGCGAGCGTGCAGGTCTTCCTGCGCAGGCCCCTGGAGGAGGTTCGCACGATCGCGCTCGATCCCGCCAGCCGGACGGCCCGTGCGCTGACGCAGGTCGCCTGGCCCCGGGAGGCCTCGCGGGCGCCCTCGTTCCTCGAGGTCCCCGAGGGCGTCGACCCGCGCTCCGTGGAGGCCGACGGCTGGCTGCGCATCGGCGACCGTGCGCTCGAGGAGCTCGCGGAGGACCCGGAGCGGCCGCACTGGAATCCTTCGGAGGCGTGGCGGCGCCAGACGGGACTGCCGTTCGTGTTCGCGCCCTGGATCGTACGGGCCGGAGTCGATCCGAGTCCCTGGGCGGAGGCCTTCGTCGCGGCCTGGCGCTTCGGGACGACGCGCCTGCGGGAGCTGGCCGACGAGGAGGCCGCGGCGACGGGACTCGACCCGAGCTACCTGCGGCGCTACCTGGAACAGGAGTGCCTCTACGCTCCGGGCGAGGCGATGCACGCGTCCCTGAGCACGTGGCACGAGCGAGCGAGCGCGATGGGCCTCGCCGATCCGGCGTTCGTCCCGCGCGCGCTCCCGCTCCCCGGCGGCCCCTGACGCAGCAGGCCGCGCGGCGCTCCGGACCGGCCGCCCACGATGCCGCCGGTTGGACGTTGCATCGACCGTGCGCCTTGCGTTCACTCGGGCTCCATCGAACGCAACGTTCCCGGAGGAAGCCCTGGAAACGCCCGAGACACCCACCCTGTTCGACCACATGGCTCCGTCCCCCGCCGCCGGTTCCGCGAAGAAGAGCAAGAAGAGCGCCACGAAGAAGACCCCGGAGCGCCGTCGCGCGACCGCGCAGTCGATGGCCGAGCGCCAGCGCGAGATCTCCGTGTCGGAGTTCTTCACGAAGAACCGCCACCTGCTCGGGTTCGACTCGCCGCTGAAGGGCCTGCTCACCGCGATCAAGGAGGCGGTCGACAACTCGCTCGACGCCTGCGAGGAGGCCGGGATCCTGCCCGAGATCCGGGTCGAGATCACGCAGACGGAGGAGGGTCGCTACCGCATGGCGGTCGAGGACAACGGCCCCGGCGTCGTGAAGGAGCAGGTCGGGAAGATCTTCGGCAAGCTGCTCTACGGCTCGAAGTTCCACAAGCTCAGCCAGAGCCGCGGCCAGCAGGGCATCGGCATCTCGGCCGCCGGCATGTACGGCCAGCTGACGACCGGCAAGCCTGTGCGCATCCTCTCGCGCACCTCGCGCCGCAAGCAGCCGCACGAGTTCCTGCTGTCGATCGACACCAGGCGCAACAAGCCCGACATCCACGAGTCGAAGGCCGTCGACTGGGACGTCGGCCACGGCACGCGCGTCGAGATCGAGATGGAGGGCCGCTACCAGAAGGGCCAGCGCTCGGTCGACATGTACCTCAAGCAGACGGCCATAGCGAACCCGCATGTCACGCTGCACTACGTCGACCCGGGCG
>CAZDYS010000324.1:0-5022 GCA_964509445.1 uncultured Planctomycetaceae bacterium | reverse complement strand
GCGGAAGGCGGCCAGCTCGTCGCCGCCGACGCCCGCCAGGTCGCGACCCTCGAAGCGCACGCGTCCCGCGCTGGGAGGTTCGAGCGTCCCGGCGATCGAGAGCAGCGTGGTCTTGCCGGAGCCGGAGGGCCCCACGACGGCGAGCGAGTCCCCGGCCGCGAGCGAGAGGTCGACCTCCTCGAGCACGCGGGTGGCCCCGGCTCCCTCCCCGTAGGTCTTCGTGACGCCCTCGAGCGTGAGCAACGCGGTCTCCATGCGTCAGTCCGCCTGGGCAGGAGCCTCCGCCGCCGGGGGCGCCTTGGCCGGCGTCGGAGCCGGCTTGTAGAGCGTGACCAGGGTGCCGCCGAGGGCCGCCAGCAGGATGCCGCAGAAGAACTGCCAC
The DNA here is from genome assembly GCA_964509445.1 of uncultured Planctomycetaceae bacterium. Taxonomy (GTDB): domain Bacteria; phylum Planctomycetota; class UBA1135; order UBA1135; genus CAZDYS01. The sequence continues at coordinate 4,640 of CAZDYS010000324.1, read as the reverse complement.
GGGATGGCGCCGATGCCTCCCTTGGGCGGGTGCAGCGAGAGCGCCACGACGGCGTTCACGATCGGAGCTCCCGCGAAGATGATCGACATGACGGCGGCCGGCTGGCCCTTGGCGCCGAAGGCGAGCAGCACGCAGAAGGCCCCCACCGCGCCGACCGTTCCCGCGACCAGCGACGCGATCCATCCGGAGGTCGGCATGGCCCAGTCGGAGCCGTTCTTGATCAGCATCGCGGCCGGCGCCAGCACGGCGACCAGAACGTAGGCGACGCCCACCATCAGGAACGCCTTGTAGCGACCGTTGACCGGATCGCTCATGTTGACCTGCCCCATGTGCAGGAAGACGCCGTAGAGCCCCCAGGACGCGACGGTCATCAGGGCGAACACGATCCACAGGTTGGAGCTGGCTCCGGGATTGTCGGGCATGGTTTCGGGTCGGGAGTCAGGGAGCGGGGTCCGGATCGAGGGCGGACGCGAGCGCCGCCTCGAGAGCCGGCGGGATGTTCGTCGCCCGGATGCGATCGGATCCGGGCGGCTTCGTCACGCACACGACCTCCAGGCGCCCGGTGGCGACCTCGGTCGCCTCCTCGCCCTCCTGGGCCGGCAGGCGGACGAAGCGGAACGCGTAGGTGAGGGACTTGGAGGAGCGCTGCGTGAGCCGCACCTCGATCTCGAGCTCGTCGAGATAGGTCACGGAGCGCCGGTAGTCGCAGCTCGCGTGGGCGCGCGCGAACCCGTAGCGAAGGTCCTCCTCCTGCCCGTGCACGACGCCGCCCAGGGAGCGCACGAACTCGTGCTCGGCGGACTCCATCCAGCGAAAGAAGTTGGAGAAGTGCGCGATGCCGGCGAGGTCCGTCTCGGCGAACTCGACGGTGCGGCGGGTGGTGAAGGGAGCCTTCATGCTCGGCCGGCGGCGGCGGTGCACATCCTACAGACGGCGTCGACCTCGCGCGCCATGCGAGCGGCCGTGAAGCGTTCCAGGACGGCTTCCCGTCCGAGAGCGCCCAGGCGGCCCGCGCGGGCCGGGTCCTCGAGCAGCGCGCACAGGCCGTCCGCGAGCGAGCGCGGGTCGTCGGGCTCGCACAGGAGGCCCGCCCCGGTGTCCTCGACGAGCTCGGGGAAGCCTCCGTGACGCGGCTGCACCACCGGCGTGCCCGCGGCCCAGGCCTCGACGACGAACAGGCCGAAGGACTCCCCGTAGGTGGCCGGCACCGAGAACACGTCGGCCCCGGCGAGCAGCGCGAGCTTCTCCTCGCGCGACACGTTCGCGCGGAACGAGACCGCGTCCTGGAGGCCCGCCTCGCGCGCGCGCCGCTCGAGGCTCGCGACCAGCGCGCGATCCTCTCCGAGGACGACCCCGGCGGCGTCGAGGCGCGCGTCCGGGATCCGCTCGCGCACCAGCAGGAACGCGTCGAACAGCGTCGGGAGGCCCTTGTCGGCGCACATGCGCGCCAGGTAGCCGATCGTCGGGGGCTGCGACGGGCGCTCCGGCAGCGCCGCGAAGTCCTCGGTCTCGATGCCGTTCCAGACGACGTGCACGCGCTCGGCGTCGAGCTGCATGCGCTCGCCCATCAGGCCCGCGGTGAAGCGGCTGACCGCGAGGAAGCCGTCGACGTCCTCGGCGCGGCGCGCGAGCTCGCGCCAGCAGTCGGCGCGGAACGGCTCCGGCAGCTCGTCGAGGAACGGGGCCTCGCCCTGCAGCGTGCAGAGGATCGGGCAGCCCAGCGCCTTCTTCAGCTCCCGCGCGAGCCCCAGCAGCATGGCGTTCGAGAGCAGCACGACGTCCGGGCGCTCGATCGAGCGCATCCAGGTCACCAGCTGCTCCAGCTCCGCGCGCTGGCGACCCTCCTCGCCGCGCAGCATCGACAGCGTCATCGGGCCCAGGCCCGCGGCGCCGGTCATGTTCGAGCGCCGCGCGAGCCAGCGCAGGAGCCCCGGGGAGTCGAGGCGATCGCGCAGGAAGCGCGGCAGGTGCCGCAGCGCCGGCAGCTTCTGCTGCAGGTACATGTTGACGCCGCCCAGGTGGACCTCGGAGTTCTCCTCCTCGCCGTCCTCGAGCGCGAACGGGAGGTACAGGGGCGCGATCACGACGTCGTGCCCGAGGGCGCGCAGCTCGCGCGTCAGCGCGTTGTCGCGCAGGCAGCTGCCGCACAGAAAGCTCCCCGTCCCGGGGGTCAGGAGCACGATCCGCATCGGTCGATCAGGCGTAGCGTGCGTTCTGGTGCTGGGCCTGGAAGAAGGCCGGGAGCAGCGTGTCGACGCGACCGAAGCCCTCCTCGGTGGTCCGCAGCACGCCGTCCTCGAGCGTGAGCAGGCCGGCGGCCCGGTGCAGCGCGATCGGCTCCGCGAAGCGCTCGAGCACGTCGACGCCGAACTTCCGGCGGAAGCTGGCGGCGTCGATCCGACCGGTCTTCAGCTGCAGGATCAGCTCGCGGATCAGGAGCTCGTCCGGCTCCAGCCGGTAGGCCCGTGCCCAGGGGCGCTCGCCCGCCTCGACGCGCGAGAGGTAGGGTTCGAAGGAGTGCTCGTTCTGGAAGTGCACGCCACCGAGGTGCGAGAAGGACGACACGCCGAGCCCGAGCATGTCCGCACCGTGCCACAGGGAGTCGCGGTAGACGAAGGTCGTCTCCTCGCCGCGGCAGACGGTGTAGGCGCTGGACTGGTGGTAGCCGTCGGCGCACAGGCGCGCGAAGGCGTCCTTCGTCCAGCGACGTTTGGTCTCCCAGTCGGCGACCGGAGCGACCTCCTGTCCGCCGTCCTTCATGCGCTTGTAGATGGTCGTGTTGTAGGGCACCTCGAGCTGGTAGATCGTCACGCTGTCCGGCGCGAGCTCGAGCGTGCGGTCGATGCAGCGCTCCCAGTTCTCGTCCGTCTCGCCGACCATGCCCGCGATCAGGTCGATGTTGACCTGCGGGAAGCCGACCTCGCGCGCGAAGCGGTAGGTCCGCTCGATCTCGACCGCGCGGTGCGCGCGGTTGTTCGCCTCGAGGATGTCCGGGTCGAAGTTCTCGACGCCCAGGGAGAGGCGTGTGACCCCCACCTCGCGCAGCGCCTCGATCTTCGGCAGGGACAGCGTGCCGGGCTCGCACTCGTAGGTGACCTCCTCGACCTCACTCCAGTCGACCTGGTCCTTCAGGGCCGCGAACAGGTCGCGCATCTGGTCCGCCGACAGGTACGAGGGCGTCCCGCCGCCGAAGTACACGAAGCGCGGCTTGCGGCCGGCCAGGTAGGGACTGCCGATCACGCCGGCGAGCTCGCTCTTCACGCCCTCGAGGTAGCGGCGGATCTCCTTCGAGTTCTTGTCCGTGTAGACCTTGAAGTAGCAGAAGTCGCAGCGCTTGCGGCAGAACGGGATGTGGACGTAGATCCCGAGCGGGCGGTCGTCGATCGGCGGCGCCGCCAGCACCTGGTCGACCGCCGGTAGGTGCTCCGGCGACCAGAACGAGTACGGCGGGTAGTTCGAGATGAAGTAGTTGCCGACCGTCGTCTTGCCGTCGGAGCCGCTCATCGCGTTCCCTCCGCTTGCTGGGAACCCTTCGGAGCACCGGCCTCGGTCGCGCGCGGCGCGCCGAACGCGTAGAGCCGCTTGTCGTTGCAGCCGACGTAGATGCGCCCGTCGACGACGGCCGGCGACGAGAGGATCGCCTTGCCGAGGTCGTAGCTCCAGCGCTCGGAACCGTCGGCCAAAGCGAGCAGGTGGAGACGCCCGCTGCCGGATCCGAAGACCACCGCGTCCCCCGCGATGACCGGCGAGCCGTCCACCATCTTGCGTGTCTTGAAGGTCCACAACGGAGTCCCCGTCGCGCGCTCGACGCAGTGCAGCATCCTGTCGCGGCCGCCGAACACGATCCGGTCCGGCCCCACCGAGGGCGAGGAGAAGAACGCCTGGCGCCGCGGCGAGTCGTAGCTCCAGATCGTCTCGCCGGTCGCCACGTCGATGCACACGAACTGGTTGCCGTAGTGACCAAAGTAGGCGCGTCCGTCCACCAGCGCGACGGAGCCGGCCACGTGACAGCCGTCCCCGAGCGCCACGCTCTTCAGCCCCTCGCCGGTCACGAGGTCGACCTGGTGCAGCACCGCGTCGCAGCCCCCGAAGGAGGCGCGTCCGTCCGCCACGGCCGGCGTGCCGTTCACGCGGTCCTCGGTCGCGTAGGACCACAGGAGCTCGCCGCTCTCCGCGTCGAACCCGTACAGATGCGTGTCGTAGGAGCCGACCACGACGATCGTGCGGTCCTCGTGCTCCATCCAGTTGGCGCCACCGAGGATCCGGTCGTCGGTCTGGTGCTTCCACAGGAGCTCGCCGCTCGCCGCGTCCAGCGCGTAGAACAGGAAGTCCGAGGAGCCGATGAACACGCGGCCGTCGAGCACGAGCGGCGGCGCCTCGATCATGTCGTCCGTCTCGAAGGCCCACACCGGGGTCCCCGTCGCGGCGTCCACGCAGTGGACCTTGCCGTCGTCGGCACCGAAGTAGACCCGGCCGCCGGAGACGACCGGCGACGAGGTCACGGCCCCGCCGGCCTCGTAGGACCACAGGAGCTCCGGCTCCGCGGGCACCGGGCCGTCGGCGAGACCGCTGCCGGATCGCGGCGAACAGATCGTACGTAGCGAACAATCGCAGCGAACAGACGAAGTTCGTAGCGAACA
>CAZDYS010000323.1:0-5028 GCA_964509445.1 uncultured Planctomycetaceae bacterium | reverse complement strand
CCTCCTCGAGCGGCCCGAGGTGCTCCTCCTTGAACTCTTCGAAGCGCGCGACGTCGAGTCGCTCCTCGCTGAGCTTCGCGTACTGCGCGAGCTTCTCGTCGAAGGTTCCGGGGCCGTCGGCGATCTCGATGTACGGCTCCCAGTCGAGGGAACGCTGCATCTTGCGCTTGGTCGCGGCGACGAACAGCGCCCAGCGCAGGTTGCCCAGCACGAGCCACGGGAAGTGGCGGTGCAGCGACGTCACCTGGGAGTCGGGGCACGGGTTCGCGAAGTCGATCGGGTACCACACGCCGTCCTTGAGCAGGGACTCGCAGGAGTTGAAGTCCCAGCCGAAGAACGCGTTGATCGTGAACAGCACGTCCTCGAGCAGGTCGCGGTCGTCCTCGCTCAGGAAGTCCGTCTCGCGCGTGTAGCGCTGGTGCAGCGGGGCCTCCGGGTCGTAGAGCACGAGCTTCGCCTGGGGGCCGACGCCGACGCAGCGCACGAAGCGCTCGTAGCCCTCGACGCCGCGCTGCAGGTGCATCACGAACTTGCCGCTCTCGTCGTACGCCTTCTCCAGGGTCTCGGCATCGTCGATGCGGCTGACGCCGACCCAGCCTCCGCCGTCGTAGGGCTTCAGGAACGAGGGGTAGCCGAGCTCACCACCCACGTCCTTCAGGTCGAAGAGCTGCGCGTAGCGCTCGAGCGTCTTCTGCAGGTCGGGCTGGTCCTCGCTGTACTCCTTCGGAGGCAGCAGCCACGTGCCCGGGATCGGCATTCCCAGGCGCATCATCGCGCAGTAGGACGTGTGCTTCTCCATCGACTGCACGGACCACGGGTTGTTGAACACGTACAGCCCGTCGAGAAGGATGCCCTTCTTGATCCACTCGCGACTGAGGTGGTACCAGTGCGTGAGCCGGTCGATGACGAGGTCGTAGCGGTTCTCGCCGGCGAGGTCGAACGGCGCGATGCGCAGCCGCTCCGCCTCGAACCGCACGGTCTCCTTGCCGAGCGGGACCGCGAGGTCCAGCCGATCGAGGATGCCCTCGTAGCAGAGGGGCCAACAGTCGTCGGCTCCGAGCGATAGACCGATCCTTCGGGTGACTTCGGGCAAGTGCAGGCTCCTCGCGTCGCGCGGGTCCAGGGGCGCGACAGTGTAGCGGGGCCGGGCCGGGGCGCTACGAAAGAGCGCGCGACGGAGGGCTCCGCCGCGCGCTCGTCGAGGAGGGGGGCCGGCCGGGGCCGGGGCGCCGCCGTTCTAGAAGCCGCCGACCGTCAGGTCCTGGGCGTTCGTGAACAGGTAGGGACCGCCCCCGAAGATCGCCGCCTGCGTGAACACGGTCTGGCCCACCAGGCACGGCTCGTAGGGGATCGGGGCCGAGAGGCTCGCGACCGGGCCGGGCAGCAGGCCGGTGTCGAGCAGGTTCAGGCCGCCGACCAGGAGCGTTCCGCGGTTGACGAGGGGGACCGAGGCGGGGCTCGAGAAGGCGACGACGATCGCGAGCGTGTAGCCCGGCTGGCCGGTCAGGTCGATCTCGATCTCCCAGGTCTCGCCGAGCACCGGCGCGTTCGAGGTGTAGATGTTGGGGTTGCCGCCGATCCGCGTGCTCACGTTCGCTGCGCCGTAGCTCACGCCGCCGACGAAGGCGTTGTTCGTGCCCAGGTCGTCGGACAGCCACACGGAGGCGAAGTTTCCGTTGGAGGAGTCGTAGGTCAGCTCGACGAAGTCGACGTCCCCCGTGTTGGTGTCGAGGGTGGTCAGCGCGGTCCAGGTCAGCCCGTTGTCGCCGGAGTACACGCCCTGGGCGTCCTCGGGGAAGCTGGGACCTGCCCAGACGATGCCGACCTCGTCTCCGCCCCAGGCCGGGCGCGGAAAGGAGCCACCGGAGGTCGTGTGCTGGACCTCCGTCCAGGTCGCGCCGTCGTCGTCCGAGAACGCGGTGAACACCTGATCGGAGCCCGCGCGGTTGTCCTCCCAGACGCAGACGACGTTCCCGCCCGAGAGGAACGCGCGGAAGTTGTCGACGTCGTTGACCGACGGGTTGTACCCGCCGACCACGATGGCCGAGCCGAAGGTCGCGCCGCCGTCGTTCGAGACCCGGATCAGGCCGAGCTCCTGGGAGCTGGCCGCTTCGTTCTCCTCCTCCCAGCCGAGGACGACCTTGGAGCCGTCCGCGTCGATGCTGAGGGAGAACTGGGCGTCTCCGTCCGGCGCTGCGAACGCGTTCAGCGCGAGCTCCGGCCCGAAGGTGGCGCCGTTGTCGCTGCTCGCGCGGAAGTACACGACGTTCTTGCCCGAGCGGTTGTCGGTCCAGGCGACGTAGACCGAGTTGCCGTTCGCGGCCACGTGAACCCCGTCCACATCCGCTCCCGTGCCGTTCGCGGTCGACAGGCTGATCGCGGAGCCGAAGGTCGCGCCGCCGTCGGTGGAGACGACGAGGTACACGTCCTCGGGACCCGAACCGGGCGCCGCGTCGTTCTCGGGCGAGATCACGACGTAGACCCGGTCGTCGTTCGCGTCGACCGGATCGCGCGAGATGGCCATGGACCACTCCTTGACGTCGTTCGCGCCGCTCGCGAGACCCTTGTCGAGGAGCTGCTCGGTCTCCCACGTCACTCCACCGTCCAAGGAGCGGTTGAAGTAGAGGTCCCCGTCTCCGGTCGCAGCGCCGTTGCGGTCGTCCGACCAGACGAGGTAGACGTGCCCGTCACTGGCGTGGATCGAGGGGTTGTTGCCGCGGTAGCCCGTGGTCTTGATCGCGCCGGAGACGTCGCCGTCGACGCGAACCACGGGATCCCACAGGAACCCACAGCGCCGGCCTCGCGTGGCCAGGATGTTCTGGGTGGCGACCTCCCGGTAGAACGCCGCCGTCGTGCCCTCGTATGCCGCGATGCCGCCCAGGGCGGACAGGGCCGAGCCGGGGTCGATGCGCGTTGCGGGGCGAGCCGTTTGAGCGAGCGCGGGCGCGACGAGGACGGTCGCGACGGCCGCAGAGAAGAGACTCCTCATGGTGCAGACGTTCCTGGTGTCGTTGGGGGGGGGCAGTGCCTCCAGGGCCGGGGCCCCGCCGCCCGCGCGGAGGGCCTCGTCGCGGCTTCCCGGGGGACGAGCGGCACCATTGGACCACAAGCCCGCGATCTCGGGGGTCCTGGCCCCAGCTCATTCCGCCGCGCGTCCGTCCCGGACCGCGGGCCTCTCGCGTCGAATGCGCTCTCGTCCTGAGGCCCGAGTTGCTCCAATGGCGCTCCCATGGACTCCGAGGTCTCTCGACCGGCTCCGACCCGAGGCCTGGTCGCCCTGGTCGCGGCGGCGATCGCGCTGACGACGTTCGCCGTCTACGGGCAGGTGAGCCGTCACGCGTTCGTCAACTACGACAGCCACGTCTACGTCTACGAGAACGAGGTCGTCCAGCGCGGCCTGACCCTCGAGGGGGTGCGCTGGGCGTTCACCACGACGGCGGCGGCGAACTGGCACCCGGTCACGTGGCTCTCGATCCTGGTCGACTGCGAGCTGTTCGGCGTCGACCCCGGAGCGCACCACCTGATGGCGGTCGCCTACCACGTGGCGGGCGCGCTCCTCTTGCTCGCGGTCCTCCTGCGCGGGACGGGCTCGCTGGTGCTCGGAGGCGTCGCCGCGGCTCTCTTCGCGCTCCACCCGCAGCACGTGGAGGCCGTGGCCTGGGCGTCGCAGCGCAAGGACGTCCTGAGCACGCTGCTCCTGTTCGCGACCGTCTTCGTCTGGCTGGGGCACCTTCGCGCGCCGTCCCGCTGGAGCCACGGCGCGGCGCTCCTCCTGTTCGCGCTCGGACTGATGGCGAAGCCCATGCTCGTCACCCTGCCGGTGCTGCTGCTGCTGCTGGACCACTGGCCGCTCGGCCGGACGCGACAGCATGCGCTCGCGCAGCTCGCGCGGGAGAAGCTCGGCTTCTTCGGTCTCGCCGCCGCGAGCGCCGCGGTCACGCTCTACGCCCAGAGCAGCGAGGGGGCGGTCGGCACGTTCCAGCGCTATCCGGTCGGGCTGCGGCTGGAGAACTCGGTCGTCGCGGTCGTGCGCTACCTCGCCCAGACCCTGTGGCCGAGCGGGCTCGGGGTGTTCTATCCGTACCCGCAGGAGATCCCGCTGTGGCAGTGGGGCGGAGCGCTGGGGCTCCTCGCGCTGGCGACCGCGTTCGTCGTGCGCACGCGCTGGTCCCGTCCCGAGCTCCTGTTCGGGTGGGGCTGGTTCCTCGTCGCGCTCGTGCCGGTGATCGGCTGGGTCCAGGTGGGGAAGCAGGCGCTGGCGGACCGCTACACCTACGTCCCGCACGTGGGCCTCTTCGTGCTCGTTGGGTGGGGGCTCGACGAGCTGCTCCGTCGGCAGCCGCACCGCCGAGCTCCGATCGCCGGTGCCGTGGCGGTCGCGTTCGCCCTGCTCGCGTTCGTGACCCTGCGGCAGGTCGGTACCTGGAGGGACAGCGAGAGCCTCTACCGCCGCGCGCTCGCCGTGACCGAGCGCAACGCGACGATGGAGTTCAACCTCGGCGTCACCCTCAGCGAGCTCGGGCGCGGCGCGGAGGCCGCTCCTCACCTCGCGAACGCGCTGCGTTTCGAGCCGGGCTATCCGCGCGGCGCCTACACCTACGGCGTCGTCCTCGCGAGCGTCGGGCGTACGGAGGAGGCGCTCGCCGCGTTCGAGGTCGCGGTTCGCCTCGAGCCGGACGACTTCGACGCCCACAGCAACCTCGCCGCGCTGCTCTACGGTCGCGACGACTTCGAGGGCGCCGAGCGACACTTCGCCGAGGCGGTGCGCGTCCGTGGGAGCGAGCCGATGGCGATCACGAACCTCGCCCTCGCCCGCATGCGCCTCGAGCGCTTCGACGAGGCCGCGGCCGGCGCCCGTGCCGTCCTCGACGTGCGGCCCGGCGACCCGCGCGCCACCGCGGTCCTCGGCGAGAGCCTGTTCGGTCTCGGTCGCCTGGCGGAGGCCAGGCCCTACCTCGAGCGCGCCGTCCGGAACGCGCCGGAGGACGCCGCGCTGCGCCGCATGCTCGCGGCCTGCGGCGGCTGAGG
>CAZDYS010000322.1:0-5060 GCA_964509445.1 uncultured Planctomycetaceae bacterium | reverse complement strand
GGCCTGCTCCTCTTCCCCGTCCTCCTGTCCGCCTGCGCCAGCACGCCGCCGATCGGCTCCGGCGACAAGGCGGGCGTGTACACGACCTTCGCGCTCGAGGCCGACCTCACGCACCTCTCGGACGACGAGCGCGAGATGATCCCGCTCCTGATCCAGGCCGCGAAGCACATGGACGAGGTGTTCTGGAAGGAGGCCTGGGGCGACCGCGAGGCGCTGATGGCGCGCATCGACGATCCCGCGATGCGGCGCTTCGCCGAGGTGAACTACGGCCCCTGGGACCGGCTCGACGGCAACGCGCCGTTCGTCGACGGCGTCGGCCCGAAGCCCGCGGGCGCGCGCTTCTACCCGGAGGACATGACGAAGGAGGCGTTCGAGGCGCACCTCGCCGCGCACCCCGAGGATCGCGAGGCGTTCGAGAGCCTCTACACCGTGATCCGCAAGGACGACGCCGGGAAGCTGATCGCGGTGCCCTACTCCGAGGCCTTCGCGGCCGAGACCGAGGCCGCCGCCGCGCTGCTCGAAGGGGCTGCGACCTACGCCGAGGACCCGGGCCTGCGGCGCTACCTCGAGCTGCGCGCGCAGGCGCTGCGGACGGACGACTTCCAGGCGAGCGACATGGCCTGGCTCGACATGCGCGACAACGGCCTCGACGTCGTGATCGGTCCGATCGAGAGCTACGAGGACCAGCTGTACGGGCGCAAGACCGCGCACGAGGCCTACGTCCTGATCAAGGACAAGGAGTGGAGCGCGCGGCTGTCGCGCTACGCCGCGTTCCTGCCCGAGCTGCAGCGCGGCCTGCCGGTCCCGGACGCCTACAAGGCGCAGATGCCCGGCACGGACACGGACCTGAACGCCTACGACGTCGTCTACTACGCCGGCGACTGCAACGCGGGCTCGAAGACCATCGCGATCAACCTGCCGAACGACGAGGAGGTGCAGCTCGCGAAGGGCTCCCGCCGCCTGCAGCTCAAGAACGCGATGCGCGCGAAGTTCGACCTCATCCTCGAGCCGATCGCGGACCTGTTGATCGCCGAGGACCAGCGCGACCACATCACCTTCGACGCGTTCTTCGGGAACACCATGTTCCACGAGGTCGCGCACGGGCTGGGCATCAAGAGCGTGCTGAAGGACGGCGGGACGGTGCGCGAGGCGCTGGCCGAGCACGCCTCCGCGCTCGAGGAGGGCAAGGCGGACATCCTCGGCCTCTACATGGTCACGCAGCTCTTCGCGAAGGGCGAGATCCCCGAGGGCAGCCTGATGGACAACTACGTGTCCTTCCTCGCGGGCATCTTCCGGTCCGTGCGCTTCGGCGCCTCGAGCGCGCACGGCAAGGCGAACATGATCCGCTTCAACTTCTTCCAGCAGGCCGGTGCGTTCCGTCGGGACGAGGCGACCGGGCGCTATGCGGTCGACGTCGACGGCATGGCCGCCGCGGTCGAGGCGCTGTCGCGCAAGATCCTCACCATCCAGGGGGACGGGGACTACGAGGGCGCGGCCGCCATGGTCCGCGAGCTCGGCGTGATCGGTCCGCAGCTGCAGGCCGACCTCGACCGTCTGACGGAGGCCTCGATCCCGGTCGACATCGTGTTCGAGCAGGGGACGGCAGTGCTCGGGCTCTAGCGTCTCGCCACCCCAGGTACGGCGCCTCCTCCGGTGGGAATCGGGGGAGGCGCTCTCGTCGGGGCGGGACCGCGCCGGTCAGCGCGCGCCCACGGTGATCTCGTACCGCGCGTGCTCGCCGCCGGGGACCTCGATCGTGCCGGACGGCGCACCGTCGATCGTGAGCGCGTAGCTGCCCGCGGGCACGCCGCGCAGGGACACGCTGCCCGTCGCGTCCGTGACGAGCGACCCCTCGACGAAGCCCGCCTCGATCCAGGTTCCGACGTCTCCGCGCGCCCCGGCGAGCGAGAGCGGGACGCCGCCGGCGGGGTCGGTCCCCTCCGTGAGCACGATCGCGAGGCTGCCGGGCGAGGCGAGCTCCACCGTCCGGACCTCGGGATCGGTGCTGGCCTCGACGGTCACGACGGTGGGCCAGTCGCCGCCCCGCTTCAGACGCAGCTGGAACGGGCCCGGCGTGAGTCCGGTGATCGTGACCTGCCCGTCCTCGTCCGTCGTTCCTCCGAGGGCGACGTCTCGCAGCTGCAGCCAGTTCAGCACGGCTTCCACGCCTCGAACCGGCGCGCCGTCCTCGACGATTCTGAGCCGGATCGACGCGTCGTTGCGCAAGACGAGCTCACGGGACCCGCCACCGCCCGGCCAGCTGCCTTGGAAACTTCGCCCGAGCTCCTCGTGGTCGAGGAACAGCTGGCCCGCCGATCGCGGCACGAACAGGTGGGCGCGACCCTCCTCGTCCGTCGTGTCGGAGACCTCGAGGTAGGGCGGCGCGGCCTGGCCGAAGGACACGCGCACGTCGCGGAGCGGCCGCCCTTCCACGTCGACGACGCGAACCGCGAGCCGGTGGGCGCCGGCCTCGACGCGGAGGTGGAGCTCGTCGTTGCCGTCGAAGGAGCCCGAGGCGTGCCCGACGACCTGCCAGTCTCCGGCGCGCAAGAGCTGGACCCGCACGCGCTCTCCGGGGACGTCCCGCAGCGGCGACTCTCCGCTGGCCGCGAGCTCCAGGCCTCGCGTGACGTGCATGCCTCCGGCGGCGTCCGTCTGCACGTACGCCGCGAAGCCGGCGGAAGCGTCGTACCCCTCGGTCGCGACGGGCTCGATCCATAGCGTGCGTCCGGTCGTCACGTGGTGCTCGACCCGGTGGTCGCGTCCCGGAGGCATCTGCAGGAGGTAGGTCGTGAACTCGCCGCGCGGGCTGACGACGCTCACGTACTCCGGCCCCGGTCGCACGCCCTCGAACACCGCGAGGCCGCGGTCGTCGAAGGGGATCGGCGGGCCGCCTCGCCCGCTGCTCACCTGGTAGCTCGTGGGCGGTGCCTCGGGGGTCGCGCCGACCAGCTCCACCGTCAGGCTCTGGTTCGGCCAGAGCAGCACGTCTCCCAGGTCGACGCCGTCGCCCTCGGTCGCGACCGGCGTCGACTCGCTGGTGAATCCTTCCTTGTGGATGCTGAGGTAGTTCGCGCCGGGTCCCAGGCCGCCGATGCGAAAGCGCCCCTGCGCATCGCTCGGCCGCGGCCGGTTCGTTCGAAACGCGGTGCTCGCGCTCGTGCGGCGGTTCACGTCGATCCGCGCCCCGGCGACGGGAGTTCCATCCAGCGCCGAGACCACGCGCCCGGTCGCCTCGAAGGCCTCCGGCAGCTCGATGCGGATGGGGTCGGAGGGCGTGTCGGTGAGCAGGAACGTCGCAGGCAGCGAGGAGGTCCCCTCCACCCCGCAGGCGGTCAGCATCACCTCGCCCGGTGGCAGGTCGTCCCACAGGAACGAGCCGTCGGCGCGGTCCGTGAAGACGCGCACGCGGTGGTTGCTCGCGGCCTCGGCGTGCCAGGCCCACAGCTTGAAGTCCGTCACCGGAGCGCCTCGGTGCGTCACGAAGCCGCGCGCGACGCCGGGAGCGGTCAAGGGGATCGTGATCACGCTCCGGGCGTGGTCCGGGACGACGAGCGCGGCGTTCGCGTAGTGCGTGCGGTATCCGGGTGCGGAGACCTCGTAGTACATCGAGGTCTCCGGAGCTCCGACGAGCTCGAGCAGACCCTCCTCGTCCGAGCGCGCGCGCAGCTCCCGACGGACGCCGTCTTCACGCCAGTGCAGACGAGCCGTGCTGGCGCGGATCACGTTGCTCTCGGCGTCGACGGCCACGAACCGCACCGTGTGTCCCGCGCGAGCCTCGAGCTCGACCCGCAGCGCGTCGTCGGGAGCCACGTCGCGCAGCTCGATCACGTGCGGTACGAGACCTCCCTCGAGCCGCACGAAGTAGCGCATGCCCTCGAGGTAGGGAACGGACAGGGGCTCGAACGCGCCTGGCCCGACCGCGTGCCGCGTGGCCAGCGTTCGTGCGACCGGCCCCCGGTGCCCATCGATCCGAACGGACGGGGCCGGGCGCCCGGGCGCAGGCTCGTCGAGGAAGCGGACCGTGCCGCCGACCGTGAAGCTCGAGCGCAGCGTGAGCGTGACGTCGGTCGGATCCGTGCCGCGGAAGGGGAGCGACGTCCTCGACCCGGCGGTGGCGAGGAACACGTCGTCCCCGGGGGCGTCGCCGAACGCCGTACGCCCCTGCGCATCGGTCCGTCGCTCCTCCCGCAGCCGACCGGAGAGGAAGTCCTCGGGCTCCGCCGGGGCGCGGGTCGGGACGCCGTAGTGCACGACCGTCGCGTCCGGTACGGCGGCGCCGGCCTCGTCGACGACGCGCACGCGATAGGACGCACAGGGCTCGAGCTCGATGCGACGACGCGCGGCGGACCACGGCTCTTCCCGCGGCAGGAGCAGGCTCCCCGCGCGATAGCCAGGGGCGACCGCGATCAAGAGCCCGCCCGGCCTGTGTGCCAGGTCCTCGGCAAACGTGAAGGCGCCGGCCTCGTCGCTGTGCGCGGTCCGCCTCTCGACCTCCTCGGCCCCCCAGGCCCCCGGGACGAGAGAGGTCGCGGGTCGTTCGTAGATCGCCGGGGAGAGGAGGAGCTGCACCTCGGCCCCTGGAACCGGGCCGCCGTTCCGGTCGACGACGTGGTGCGTGAGAACCGGGGCGCGTCGGGGGGAGGCCTGCCGAGCGAGGGGGGGATCGGCGGGAGGGGGCGGGGTCGAGCGCTCCGTCGCGGGCTTCACGGAGCTGGTTGCGAGGCCGGGCCCGCGCGGATCCGAAGGCTCCGGCGACGAGCCTCGCGGATCGTCGCCCGTCTGCCGGATCCAGACCACTCCCAGCACCACGGCGACGACCAGCGCCATGGCGATCGTCCTGGTTGCCGGAGGGTCCGTGCTCATCAGGTTCTCGAGAAGGGAAGCGACACCCTGTTGGAGTCGTTTCGGTCTGGAAGGAGCGCCGCATCCTTCGAAAAGGGGGCGCGTTCGTCCGCCAGCCAGCCGGCGCGCGGACGGTTCGGGGGCCTCAGGGGAGGTTCATCTTGATGATGTTGCCGTTCTGCGGTGGCTTCACGGCGTAGGGGGGGCTCTCGTGG
>CAZDYS010000321.1:0-5097 GCA_964509445.1 uncultured Planctomycetaceae bacterium | reverse complement strand
GCAGCGCGCGCGCCCGTCGAGGCGACCGTCCCCGCGGCAGCCTCGGCCTTCGAACCGTGGCCCGCGGAGGAGGTCGGCCTGGAGGTCCTGGTCGTGCGCTCGGTCGACGACGAGCCGGTGCCGCGCGCCGAGGTGCTGTGGCTCTCGAACGAGTCCATTCCCGAGGAGGCTCAGGCCGAGGCCATGGCCAACGGGTTCGACATCACCGGGATGTTCGAGCGCTACGGTCGGCGCTTCCGCGCGGACGAGGCGGGGCGGCTGCGCGTTCCGCGGCCGGTGAGGTCCGTGAACCTCCTGGGGCGCGCGCCCGAGCTCCTCGCCATCGAGAGCCTCGAGGCGCCGAAGGAGCCCTATCGACTCGCTCTGCACCCGGACCCGACCCTGCGCGTGCGCGTGGTCGACGAGGCCGGCGCGCCGGTCCCGGACGTCCCGGTGGCGATGCGCCTGGGATTCGAGGACGGCGGGATCGACCTGACCAAGACGCGGACCGACGCGGAGGGCCGCGCGCGGATCGAGCACATCGAGCCGATGCGTGGTCTGGTGGGAGACGAGGGCACCTTCTACGCGGCCATCAGTGCGCCGTTGACCGAGGCGGTCGAGGTCCCGATCGAGACCTACGAAGAGGAGATCACCCTCGTCCTCCCGCCCTGCGGCGCGCTGGAGGTCCGGCTCGTCGACGCGGGCGGACGTCCGGTGACCACCGAAGCCCTGCTCGAGTCCGCCTGGTACGCCGAGGGCGAGGTTCCTCCCACGAACTGGCGCCGCGGCAGCGATCGGAACGACGGTGCCGCGTTCTTCGAGGAGGGCGTCGCGCGTCTCTTCCCGGTCGCACTGGACCTGCGCTTCGACCTCCGCATCAGCGGCCGCCAGGGGATCGAGCTCGGCCAGTCCCGCGGCGTCTTCGGTCCCGAGCGAGCTGGCGAGGTCGTGACGGAGGTGCTCCCCGTCCAGCTCGGCGCACGGGTGAGGATGCGGGTGGTCGACGAGGAGGGCGCGCCGCTCGCGGGAGAGGTCCTGACGGTCTTCACGAACGAGCGCGACGCCGACGACTGGCACCGCGAGCGCTCCCGGGTCGAGACGGACGCGGAGGGGCGCTTCACCTTCGCGCTCGGCGCGGCCTCCTCCGAGCGCGAGCGCTGGCTCGAGGTCGCGCGCCTGGGCATCGACGCGGCCATCGTGGACGTCGCCCGCGTGTCGCTCGCGAGCCAGTACCCGGGCGGGACCACCGACCTCGGCGACGTGGTCCTCTCCGCGGCCGAGCGCCTCGTCTCCGGGCGCGTCGTGGACGAGGCGGGCCGACCGATCGGCGGCGCGAGCGTCCGCGTGAGCGCGGTCCGCCTGTCCAGCGGGGTCCAGCACGTCACGGAGCTGCGCGCGCTCGCGACCAGGAGCGACGCCGAGGGCCGCTTCGAGGTCCGCGGCACGGTCGCGGCGGACGAGCTGCAGCTCCGGACCTCTCGCCAGAACTACTTCACGGCGGAGGCGCAGGTCACGGTCGGCACGCGCGACCTGCGGCTCGAGATGGGACGCGCCGCCTCGCTCTCGCTCGCGTTGACCCTGGACGAGGGACTCCCGGCCGCCCGCCTGCAGGCGATCGTGACCGCGCCGGGCGCGGGACCGTTCCGGCGCAGGCTCGAACCGGACGGGACGGCGAACTTCCCGTCGCTCCCGGCGACCCTGGTGGACGTGTCGGTGCTCGGCGGGGGCGTCGAGGAGCCGCTGTGGACCGAGCGCGCCGAGCTCGTCGCCGGGGAGACCACCGAGCTCGAGGTCGACCTGCGCGGGCGACTCACGCTGTTCCAGGTGCGCGTGCTGGGAGACCTCGGCGTGGGGATCCCTGCGCGCATCCAGCTCCGCAGCGCGGGTCAGGACACGTACACGCAGGAGTTCGGAGCGGACGCGAACGGGGAGGTCCTGATGCTCGCGCCGAGCGGACCGATCGACCTGCGCGTGAGCGCCGCGGACCACCGCGCCCAGGAGCTCCTCGGGGTCGACCCGGTCGACGTCGTCGTGCGGCTGGAGCGCGGACCGGAGGTCGTCGTCCGCCACGACCTGGGCGTGCTGCGTGAGCGCGAGCGCCTGTATCTCGGGCTCGGGCGCGGGAACGACAAGACCTGGGTACCGCTCGAGGGCAGCGAGACGCGGCTGTACACGAACGCGGTCGGCGTGCACCAGGTGTCCCTGTTCCTGCAGGTCCTCGACGCCGACGGGCAGCCGCTCCCGGGCGAGGCGTTCCCGTCGCCGGTGCCGGAGGTCGAGGTCACCGAGCGCGGCGCGCGCTTCGAGCTCGTGCTCGACGAAGCGGCGCTGGAGGCCGCACGACCCTAGCGGCGCCACCGCCGCCGAGGGGGATCAGTCCCCGAGGTACCCGAGGTCCTCGAGCTGGTTCAGACGCTCGGGGTCCTCGGCGACGTCGAAGGGCTCCGGCCGCGCCGCGAACCAGGCCGGGTCGTCGTGGGTGGGGACCGTGCGCAGGTCCGCCAGGCGCGCGTCCGGTACGAGCGCCTCCAGCGGCACGCCGTCCATGTCCTCCCCGACCGGCAGCCCGAGCAGCGCGAGCAGCGTGGGGCAGACGTCCTGCATCCGTCCGAGCACCGGAATCGCCTTGGCGCGCAGTCCCTTGAGCACGATCTTCCGGTCCGGCGCCCGCAACAGCGGTCCGGCGGCGATCAGCGCGCCGGGATCGGCCAGCGTGTGACCGCCCGTGAAGCGATCGACGTCCGTCTCCGCGAGGTTCGAGCGCGCGACCGAACGAAGGGCCGACATGCCGTGGTCCGAGACCACGACGATCGTCGTGTCCGCGGGGAACAGCGCGAACAGCTCGCCGAGCACCCGGTCGGCGTAAGCGTAGTAGGAGGGCACCAGGTGCCCGAAGCGCGTGACCTCGAACGAGTCCTGGTCGAACGCGAAGGGCTCCGGGTCGTAGGCGGCCCAGAAGCGGTGACCGACCACGTCCGTGCCGCCCAGGTAGAGCGCCGTCACCGGGGCCGGGCCGCGCGCGCGCACCCGCTCCGCCAGGACCTCGAGGTAGGTCGCGTCCGCGCGCAGCGCCCAGTCGCAGTCCTCGAGGCGCCGGCGCATGCCGGGCGTGAGGTCCTCCGAGAACAGGCCGAAGATCTCCTCGCGCAGGGCCGGCAGCCGCGCGTCCATCGAGCGCAGCACGTCGAGTACCCCGGCCTCCGCGGCGGGCGGGAAGACCTGGGCCGGTGCGTCCTCGACCAGCGCGCCCTTCTCCATCCCCTCGATGGTGTTCGTCTGCGCGACCATGCGCCCGAGCACGGGCTCCGCGGGCCAGGTGCTCCACCAGCCGATCGTGTCGCTCTCGACGCCTGCGTCCGTCAGCACGTTCCACAGCGCCTTCGTCTTGCGGTCGAGGCTGGTGACCTTGCGCGGCTCCTCGCCGGGGCGCTCCACGACGAAGCCCTCGATGCCGTGCTTCTCCGGGAGCTTGCCGGTCGCGAGCGTCGTCCAGATGCGCGGCGACAGGGTCGGCTTGAGGGTCTCGAGCCGGCCCACGTGTCCGCGCTCCGCGAGCGCGCGCAGCGTGGGCAGCTCGCCGGAGCGCATCATCGGCAGCGCCACGCGCCACTCGAAGCCGTCGAGCCCGACGATCAGGAGCGGTGCCGGGGGAGGCTCCGTCTCCGGCCCGGTGGAGCAGCCACCGAGAGTGAGAGCCAGCGCGGCTCCGAGCGCGATCCGTCTGCCCATGGGCTCATCAAACCGCTTCGCGCCGCGTCGCGCGAGGGGCACGCCCCGGGTGTTTCGAGCGCGTACGCTCCGACGCGTCCCCTTGCGGCGAAGTCCACGGCTCCCGACGATGCAGGAGAGCCGCGCGGGCTCGGTCGTCGAAGATCTGCATGATCCAACGCACCCTTCTCCTGTTCGCCCTCTCCTGCCTGACGCCGACCCTCACGGCCCAGGCGCCCGGAAGCCCGGATCCGCGGCTCCAGCGTGCGCAAGCGGCGCTCGCCTCCGAGGACTACGACGCCGCGATCGAGACGCTCGAGGAGGTCCTGGCCGAGGCCGAGTCCCCCGGCACCTGGATGCTGCTCGCGCGCGCGCTCGCCGGCCGCGGCGACTGGGAGGACGCCGCCGGCGTGTACCAGCTCGTCGGGGAGGACCCGAACCTCGGCGCCCAGGCGAGCTTCGAGGCCGCGCGCCTGTTCGCGCGGCACGCGGAGTCCGACGCGGCGCTGGAGAGCGTCGCGCTCGCGCTCGAGCGCGGCTTCGCGAGTCCGCTGGCCTTCGAGCGCGACCCGGCCTTCGCGTCCCTGCGCGAGACGGAGGCCTTCCGCGCGCTCGTGCCGCCGCTGCCACCGAGCTCGGAGTGCTTCCTCGAGCGCCCGCGCGTGCTGCACACGTTCTACGGCGAGGCCGCGGGCGACGTGTTCGGCTGGATCGGGCGCGACGCCGGTGACTGCGACGGCGACGGCAAGCGCGACCTGTTGCTCTCGGCGCCCTACAAGGCGCTCGCTGGTCCCGCGGCCGGTCGGATCTACCTGTACTCCGGCGCGACCGGCGCGCTCCTGTTCCAGCGCGACGGTGCGCCGGGGGAGCAGCTCGGCATCGGCATCGAGGCGGCCGGAGACGTCGACGGTGACGGGCACGACGACGTGCTCGCGGGAGCCAGCGGACTGGGCGTTCCCGGTGCTCCGCTGCCGGGCGCCGCCTACGTCTACTCGGGCAAGGACGGCGCGACGCTCCGACTGGGTCAACGCCGTCGCCACGGGCGACGTCGACAACGACGGAGACACGGATCTCTACCTGGCCTGCTTCGGCGCGGATGTCTTCCTGCGCAACGACGGCGGGACCTTCGTCGACGCCACGGCCGAGGCCGGCCTGGGCAACGAGCGCTGGGGAGCCGGCGCCGCGTTCGGCGACGTCGACAACGACGGGGACCTCGACCTCTACGTCGCGAACTACTGCGAGTTCGACCCGGCCAGCCCGCCGGACGGCGGCAAGCGCAACACGATCGAGGGCGTCGAGGTCGGCTGGGGCCCCGAGGAGGAGAACAAGCAGGGCTTCAACCCCGGCGCCCCCGACGCGTTCTTCCTCAACGACGGCCGCGGTCGCTTCGAGGAGGCCACGGCCTCTTCC
>CAZDYS010000320.1:0-5126 GCA_964509445.1 uncultured Planctomycetaceae bacterium | reverse complement strand
CTCGGTCATCGCCGCGTCGCCAATGCTGCACAGCGCCACGCCTGGCGCCTCGCCTGGCAACCGGCGCGCGTGCTCTCCCGGGAGCAGCGCGAGGCCCGTGGTCACGGTAGCGCCTGGACCTGGGGGCGCGCGCTCGCGAACGGCATCGCCGCCTGCCTGCGCGACCCCTCCGAGCCGGAACCGCGCGGCAGCGGGCCGCGCGACGCGATGCGCGCGGAGATCTGGAGCGCGCTGATCCCGCGCGCCTGGTGCCGTCCGCTCAAGGGGCTCCCGTCCGAGGCCGTGCTCGCGCTGCGCGAGCTGCTCGACGAGGAGGGCGTCGCTGCCTGGCAGATGCAGCTCAGCTTCGGGCGCGACCGCGTCTACCCGTCGGGAGAGCACGAGCTCTACGGCAGCTGGGGCTACCTCGAGCCGACCGCGACGGAGCCCGCTCCGCGCGAGGGCCTGGAGCTGCTCTGCGATCGTCTCCTGCAGCAGCCGGACTGGCAGGCCACGCTCGACCTGACGCCCCCGGTCTACCGCTGGCTCACGGATCGCACCGTGCGCGGCAACCGCGAGGACGGCTACCTCGACTATCGGCCGCCGGCGGCGACGCCGACGGTGCAGGCCACCCTGGACCTCGAGCTGCAGGCGTTCGTCCGCGGCGCACTCGAGGACCTGATCGACGAGCACAAGGCGGCTCTCGCGATGGCGATCGTCGTCGACGTCGAGAACGGGGACGTGCTCGCGGTGGACTCCGTCGAGCACTACGAGATCGCGCCCTTCGCGCCGATCTACCACGAGTTCACGACCGGCTCGACGCTGAAGGTGTTGACCATGGCCGCCGCCCTCGAGGAGGGGCTGGTGCAGCCGGACGAGACCTTCGACGTGGGTCACGGAGAGTACCGTGTCGTCCACGAGGGACGTCCGACCGGCCGGGTCATCCACGAGGCCGAAGGCGCCGCCCAGGGGATCATCACCGCCCGCGAGTCGATCGCCTTCTCGGTCAACGCGGGGCTGACCCAGATCGGGCTGCGCGTTCCGGATCACGTGTTCCGCGGCTACCTCGCAGCGCTCGGCTACGGCCGCGCTCCGGGCAGCGGGCTCGGGATCGAGCACGGCGGGCACCTCGCGAAGCTGCCCTGGTCCTACGCCTACACGCACGCCTCCATCTGCTTCGGCCACGAGATATCGAGCACGGTCTGGCAGCACGCCGCGGGGCTCGCGACGCTCGCGCGTGGCGGCGTCTACCGTCCGCTGCGCATCGTGCGCGCGGTCGAGCAGGGCGACCTCCGCTGGGAGCTCGACCCCGAAGAAGGACAGCGCGTCTTCTCCGAACGCACGAGCGAGCTCGTGCGCGACATGATGCGCCACGGCGCCACGGTCGGAACCGGCCGGGACGTCCGGAAGAGTCTCCTTGGGACCGCCGCCGCGTACCTCGGCCTTCCGGAGGAAGAAGGTCTGGACGCGGCGGCGGAGTTCCTCGACCTCGCGTCGAAGACCGGCACCGCGCAGAAGGTCGGGACCGAGCGCTGTGTGCACGTCGAGCTGGCGGCGCGCGAGCGCTGGCGCGAGCGCGGCCTCCCGGCCACGCCGCAGAGGCTGCGTGCGCTGCGCGACGAGCCCAAGCCTCACCGCAACTGCTACACCAGCTCGATCGTCCTGTTCGGCAAGCGCCAGGACCAGGATCGCCAGCTGATGGTCTACGTCGTCGCCGAGGAGCCCAGCGGCAAGCAGCGCTTCGGCTCGCGCGTTTCCGGGCCGACGGCGGGCCGGATCCTCGCCGAGGCGCTCGGACTCACGCAGGGCGGAGAACCGCCCCGGCAGGAGGTCGCGAGCGGGTTCTTCGCGTCGGACGTGGCGGACCGCAACGAGCTCGACGAGCCCTGGCGGAAGGAGGCCCAACGGTGGTAACCGTGTCGGAGCTGGTCGGCGCCCTGGGCGGCGCGCGCGGTCCCCTTCACGCGGACCGCGATCCGGCCGTGACGGACGTGCACCTGGACAGCCGCCGCGTCGGTCGCGGCCACCTGTTCTGCGCGCTCGCCGGCACGACCGACGACGGCGCGAGCTACGCCGCCGAGGCGCTCCAGAAGGGCGCCGTCTGCGTGCTCAGCCAGCGCCCGCTGGACGAGCTCGACGGGGTCACCTGGATCCACCCCGACGCGCGGCGGGTCGCCGGTGAGGCGGCCGCGATCGTGCACGGGCACCCGTGCCGCGCGCAGCGCGTGGTCGGCGTCACCGGAACGAACGGAAAGACCACCGTGGTCGGAGTGATCGCGAGCCTCCTGCGCTCGCTCGGTCACCGGCCCGGAACGGTGGGGACGATCGAGTACGCGCTCCACGGCAGCGAGCCGAAGCCCTCGACCCACACCACGCCCGACGCGCCCGAGCTGCAGCGTCTCCTGAAGGAGAACGCGGCGGCAGGCGGCGACTGCCTCGTGCTCGAAGCGAGCTCGCACGCGCTCGACCAGGAGCGCCTGGCGGGCCTCGCGCTCGACGTCGCCGTCTTCACCAACCTCGGGCACGATCATCTCGACTACCACTCGGACATGGACGCCTACGCCTCGGCCAAGGAGCGCATCTTCGCGGCTCTCGACGCCGGCGGGGCCGCCGTGATCAACGCCGACGACCCGCTCGCGGAGCGGTTCCGAAGCGCTGCTTCGCGCGCGACCGACCGAGTGGTGACGTACGGAACCGGGTCCCTCGCGGACCTCAAAGCTGAATTGACGGAAGTCGGCCCACGTGGTTCTCACCTTTTCCTCGAAGGGATGGGGATCCCACGGACCGGGTTGTTTTTGCCACTAGTGGGTCGGCACAACGTCGAGAATGCTCTGGCGGCTCTTGCCGCGGTTCTCATGCTGGGGGCGAGTCCCTCCCTCGCGATGGAGGGACTCGCTTCCGTCTCCGCCCCGCGCGGGCGGTTGGAACGGGTCGAGGTCTCGAACCGTCACGGCTACCAGGTCTTCATCGACTACGCGCACACCCCGGACGCGCTGCGCAGCGTGCTCGGGACCCTGCGCGAGCTGATGTCGATCCCGGAAGCGACGGAGACCGAAGGCCACGCGCTGTTCGAAGGACGCCTGATCTGCGTGTTCGGTTGCGGCGGGAACCGCGACCAGGACAAGCGACGCCCGATGGGGGAAGCCGTCGGCACGCTCGCGGATCTGGCGGTGGTCACGAGCGACAACCCGCGCTTCGAGGATCCCGAGCGGATCATCGACGCGGTGCTCGAAGGCCTGTCCTCGACGCCCTGCGACGTGATCGTGGAGCCGGATCGACGCAGCGCGATTCGGAAGGTTTTGCGCGTCGCTCAACCGGGTGACGTCGTCCTCATTGCCGGCAAAGGACACGAGACATGGCAACTCTCACGAGGCAAGCGCACTCCGTTCGAAGACAGTCGCGTCGTACGCGAGGAACTCCCGTGAACAAGATCCGCCTGCAGGACGTCCTCGACTCGACGGGCGCCCGCTTGGTGCGCGGAGCACCGCAGGCAGAACTCGGCGGGGTCAGCACCGACTCGCGGACGTTGACCTCGGGGGAGCTGTTCCTGGCGCTCCAGGGACCCAGCTTCGACGGGAACCGCTTCGCGCTCACGGCCTCTCGCGGGGGAGCGAACGCGTTGCTCCTGCGGGCGGACGAGACCGGCAACGCGCCGGCAGGCATTCCCGAGGAGACCTGGCGTCAGATCCGCGACGACGTCGCCATCGCGGTCCATCCGGACCCGCGCCGCGCGCTGGCGGACCTCGGAGCCTGGTATCGCTCGACGCTGTCCTGCCCGGTGCTCGGGATCACGGGATCGTGCGGCAAGACGACGACCAAGAACCTGCTCTACGGACTCGTCGCTCCGCTGCGTCGCGTCGTCGCGTCGCCGAACTCGTTCAACAACGACATCGGCGTCCCGCACACGCTCTTCCTCGCCGACCGTGACACGCAGCTGTTGACGGTCGAGATGGGGACGAACAACCCCGGCGAGATCGCGGCGCTGTGCCGGATCGCGCGGCCGACGGCCGGCATCCTGACCAACGTCGGCTCCTCGCACCTCGAAGGCCTCGGCACGGTCGAGGGCGTCGCGCGCGAGAAGGGCGACCTCATCGCGTCGTTGCCGAGGGACGGCTTCTGCGTGCTGAACGAGGACTGCCGCTTCACCCCGGAGGTGCGCGTTCGGTCGAGCGCGCGCGTCCTGACCTTCTCCGTGGAGGGGACCGACGGTGCGCGCGGGGATCTCGACGCGAGCGACCTCTACTTCCACTCCGGGGGGACGACCTTCCGCCTGAACGGCCTGGTCGAGGCGGAAGTGACCTCGCCCCTCCTCGGGACCCACAACGTCCAGAACCTCCTGGCCGCGCTGTGCGCCTGCATCGGACTGGAGCTCCCGATCGAGGACGTGCTCCGCAACGTGGGCACGCTCAGCGGGGGCAGCCAGCGCATAGAGCGCCTCGACCTCGAAGGGCTGACGGTCTTCGACGACAGCTACAACGCGAGCCCGGAGTCGCTGCGCGCGGCCGTACGCGTGATCCAGGGCCTGCACGGCTTCCGCCGCCGCGTGCTCGTGATCGGCGACATGCTCGAGCTCGGCGAGCTCGCCGCGGAACTGCACCACGAGGTCGGTCGCGAGGCGGCCGCCGCCGGGATCGACCGTCTCGTCCTGGTCGGAGAGCTCGCGCGCGCCGCGGCCGCGGGGGCCCTCGAGGGTGGCCTCCCGATCGAGCACGTGCTGCACGTCGAGAGCACCGCCGAGGCCGTCCCGCTGGTCTGCGACCTGGTAGAGGACGGGGACGTGGTGCTCGTCAAGGGAAGCCGCCGCATGCACCTCGAGAACGTCGTGCACGGGCTGGTCGACGCACGTTCGGACAAGGGCCTCGCCCACGACGACTGAACCTCCGTGCTGTACGCGCTCTTCTACGAGACCCTGGGCATTCGCCTGTTCGGGTACATCTCGTTCCGAGTCGCGATGGCGGCGCTGTCGGGGTTCGCGCTCGCGCTGGCCCTCGGTGGTCCCACCATTCGCTGGCTGCGGGCGCACAGCTTCAAGGAGAACGTCGAGAAGACGGACGCGCCCGAGCTGGCGCTCCACGCCAAGGCCTCCGGCAAGGACAAGACGCCGACGATGGGGGGCAGCTTCCTCGTCGCGGCCATGCTCCTCTCCG
>CAZDYS010000319.1:0-5168 GCA_964509445.1 uncultured Planctomycetaceae bacterium | reverse complement strand
CACGACGCCGATCCCGGCGCCGATCCCCCAGGCGAGGTAGCCCACCTCGAAGCCGGTGAGTGCGCTCAGGGCCGCCCAGGCGAGCGCGCCCAGGAGCGCGACGCCGACCGCGGCCCCGAGCGCGAGGGGGGAGAGGGAGGTCGGCTCCGAGGGCGCGCTGCTCCGCTCAGCGACGGCCGGCGTGCGTTCCGTCCGCGTTGTCGCGTCCTCGCTCTCGCGGCTCGCCGCCTCGCCCTCGAGCTCGGGCACCTGGAGCACCTCCCCGCAGCTCGGACAGGGCGCGCTGCGGCCGGCGAACTTCGAAGCCACGCGAAAGCGCGCAGCGCAGGCGCTGCAGGTCACGGAGATCCCACCCTTCATGCCGAGCTCCCTCCTCCAGGGTCGGACGTCGTGCTCCTTCCACGCGAGGGAGCGCCGCCAGGGTAGCGTGCCGCCCGGAACCATGCGCGGACCGTCGCTCCCGGGCTCCGGGAGAGCTCGCGGGAGCGACGGTCGCCGGGGCTAGTACTGGCTGCCCCAGATGCGCGTCCAGTAGGCCACGACCGTCAGCGGGTAGGCGCCCGCCTCCCACGCCCCGGTGGGCTCGTTGAGCACGGCCGTGCGACCGGGCTGGTACACGTACAGGCCCCAGTCGTAGTCCCAGGCCGCGAGGTCGCCCGCGTCCTCGATGTCGCCGACGACGCCCTCGTAGACCGTCTGGTCGCTCGTGGTGACGGAGTAGAGGCTGCCGACCGTCGCCGAGAAGCTCCCCGTGACCGACGCTCCGCCGGCCTTGAAGGTCACCTCGTCGGAGATCGACGCCTCGAGCTGCTCCTCGGACGTGGCCGCGGTCGCGAGCTCGATCCCGAGCAGAGAGCTGCCCGAACCCTGACCGACGGCGTTGCCGCCGGCGAGCTCGGTCTTCCAGCTCACGACGTCCTGGGTCAGCGCCGAGGCCTCGGCGAAGGTGCGGTAGGTCGAGGGGTCGCCGACGGTGTGGGGCAGGTCCACGGCGCCGATCCGGAACGCCGGGCGCACGATCGAGTTGTAGTAGGGGATGGTCCACTTCTGCAGCCGGGTCGCCTGCGGAACGTCGATCGTGAACTTCGCGCCGACCATCGTCGGGTCGGCCGGAGCGGAGACGATCTCGTACTCGCTCGAGAGCACCTTGTTCGCCTGGAACACGATCACGTCGTCGGAGTAGGAGCCCGTCAGTCCCTGCCACTGGGTCGTGCTCTCGGAAGCCGTCCGGGTGCGCGCGAGCGCGAGCTCGGCGGTGACCTTCGCCGAGGCGCCGAACATGCCCGAGATGTCCTCGACCTCGTAGCCCAGGCCGACGGAGACCGACACGGCCGTGGTGACGCCGACCGCGGTGCTGATCCCGGCCCCGACCTTGTAGGTCGTGCTCGACCCGTCGTAGTTCTGCGAGATCCCGGCCTTGGTCGGCGCGGCCGTCAGGAGGACGAGCGGAATCGGGTCGCTGACCTCGACGCTCTCGCGTCCGGTCGCGCGAACGCGGAACCCGTCCGCGTCGAAGTCACCCGCGACGAGCACCGGCGCGTAGGTCGTGCCGGGATAGCTGATGTCGTAGGCACCGTTGAAGGGATAGAAGGGGTAGACGATCGAGTCCCGGTTGGCGCCCCAGGTGAGCGTGCCGTACAGCTGACGCTTGGTCGAGGTCGCGCTGTGCTCGATCATGTTGAAGAACAGCTCGTCGGCCCCGTCGCCGTCCGCGTCGCCCGCCGTGAGACAGGCGGACGAGTTCTCGGGCGCCCGCTGGTTCAGGTCCTCGTTCTCGACGCTCCAGCTGCCCGTGCCGGAGTCGTAGCGGTGGAAGTGGATCTTCCAGTCGCCGTTCTCGTCGCCGCGCAGGATCGCGATCTCGTCGCGACCGGTTCCGTTGCGATCGACCTCGGAGACGTCCCAGGAGTGCCCGACGTACGGGTGTCCGATCGTCTGGGCGGGGACGGCATGCGAGGCGGTCGGGACGAAGGAGCCCACCTCGTTCGCGTCGACCGTGTAGTCGTACTGGTCGAGCACGTAGGCCGTCCACTCCATGCGCACCAGCATCAGCTCCTCCGCACGGTCCTCGTCGAAGTTGCCGAACGCGATCTTCGAGCCGTCCTGGGAGCTCTGGGGCAACCCGCGCCAGTCCGAGGCCGGGACGAGCTCCGGTCCGTTCTCGTCGCGGAACTCGTAGACACGAACGCTGTAGCTGCGGGCGTGCTCGGGGTTGCCCTGCTTGACGGCGATCAGCTCGTCGACCCCGTCGCCGTCCAGGTCGGCCGCTTCGCCGAACAGGTAGCTCCAGGAGCTGTCCAGGAGGAGCAGGAGACCACCGCCGTCCTCTTCGTCGTCGAAGACGTGGAGCTGTCCGATGTCGTACCACGGCCCCGCGCCGTACTTGCAGGACGTGATCCCGACGGCCATCTCGTCCCGCCCGTCGCCGTCGAAGTCGCCCAGCTGGACGCGCGCGTCCTCTGCGACGTGGGTCCCGGGGAGCTCGAGCTCGCGCACGAGGGTCCAGACGTACTGGCCGTTCGGCTGCACGTCGACGCGCATGACCCGGATCCGGGGCGAGCCCGGATCCTGCTCGAGCACGACGAGCTCGTCGTTCGCGTCGTCGTCCAGGTTGCCCTTGGCCGCATCCCGCACGTGGTGCGGGTAGCCGCCCCAGCGCACGGACAGGTACCCGTTGTGGCCCGCGAGGTAGTCGTCGCGGAACCAGGCCAGGTT
Source organism: uncultured Planctomycetaceae bacterium (assembly GCA_964509445.1). Lineage (GTDB taxonomy): Bacteria > Planctomycetota > UBA1135 > UBA1135 > CAZDYS01. The sequence continues at coordinate 2,453 of CAZDYS010000319.1, read as the reverse complement.
GCCCGGGTCCTGGAAGGTCGGCAGGAACAGCGCGACCTCGCCGAGCGTGGTCAGCATCGTGTCCGCGCCGATCGGGTTGGAGCCTTCGCCGGGCGGGTTCTTGATCGCGCCCTGCACGCTCGAGGCGTCGAGGCCGACGGCGCCCTCCACGCTCGTGCCGAGCTCGAGCACGTCGAAGTCTTCGAGCGAGAGCGAGCCGGCGTTCAGGGGCACGTCGAAGGTGCTGCTGGACGAGGGCGCGGAGGGAGCGGGCGGGCGGGGGGCGGAGGAGGGCACCGAACGGGCGCGCGGCGAGCGCGGACCGGAGAGCACGGGGACGCGCTCGGATGCCTGGGGCCGCTGAGGCGTGCCGAGCGGCGTGAGGAGCGGCAGGAGGAGGAGGAGAGAGGCGTGCATGGCGGATTCTTTCGTAGGGGAGAGGGTCGAGGAGTCCGTGGGTGCCCCGTTCGCGACCCCGCCGGCGGAGGACCGACAGCGAACCGGCCGAAAAAGTCGCCGTGCGGATTCCGACGGATCGATGGCGGGATTCGCTGCGACGCGACGCGTCCCGTCTGGGCCCCGGACTTCCCGGGCTCGCCGCGCATCGCACCGCTCCATGGACGCCTCTCCCGATCTCCCCGTGCTACCTTGCTCTCGTGGCTCCGCAAAAGGACGAGACCCCCGACGCGCCGCAGCCCGGCGACTCCTCCGCGTCCTCGGAGAGCGGGGAGGCCACCCGGCTCCTGGTCGAGGGGTTGGAGGGGGCCGGCCGCAAGGAGCGGCTGCTGGAGCTGGTCTACGACCGGCTGCGCGCGCTCGCCGCGAAGCACCTCGCGCGCGAGAACGTCGACCACACGCTGCAGCCGACCGCGCTCGTCCACGAGGCCTGGGTGAAGATGGTCGACGCGCAGCGCGTGCCGCTCGAGGGACGCGAGCACTTCCTGTCGCTGGCCTCCCAGGCCATGCGGCGCATCCTGATCGATCACGCGCGCGGCAAGCAGCGCGTGAAGCGCGGCGGCGCCTACCGACGCGTCTCCCTGGAGTCGCCCGAGGTCGAGGGGAGCGGCGAGACCGTCGTCGACCTGCTCGGTCTGGACGAGGCGCTTCGCAAGCTGGAGGAGCTCTCGCCGCGACAGGCGAAGGTCACCGAGCTCCTGTTCTTCGGCGGGTTGACCGCGCAGGCCGCCGCCTCGGTCCTCGGCGTCTCCGCGCGCACGGTCGAGCGCGACTGGCGCTTCGCGCGCGCCTGGCTGCACGACGAGCTGGGCTCCGGCGAGGCCTGACGGCGCGCAGGAACGACGAGCGATGAACCGCGACCGCCACGAACGCCTGGGCGAGCTCTTCGAGCTCCTGTGCGAGCTTCCGCGCGAGGAGCAGCTGGCGCGCCTCGAAGAGGAGGCCGGCGGCGACCGGGAGCTCTTCCGGCGCGTGCGGGACCTGCTCGAGAGCGACGCCGCGACGGGAGCGCGCGCCCTGGATCGTCCGCCGCACGCGATCGACCTCGAGGGTCTGGGCACCGCGCCCGCCCCGCCCGCGACCATCGGCTCCTACCGCGTGCTGCGAACCCTCGGGCGTGGAGGCATGGGAGTCGTGCTCGAGGCGGAGCAGGAGAACCCGCGCCGCCGCGTCGCGATCAAGATGCTGCGCGGCGACCTGTGGAACGAGTCGCTCGCGAAGCGCTTCGAGCACGAGGCGCAGATCCTCGGCTGGCTCGACCACCCGGGCATCGCCGAGGTCTACGAGGCCGGAGTCACCGAGGACCAGCGGCCCTACATCGTGATGGAGCTCGTCGAGGGGCGGCCGCTCCTGGAGCACGTCGAGACGGCCGGGCTCGGACTGGAGGAGCAGCTGGAGCTCGTCGCCACGATCGCGGACGCCGTGCACCACGCGCACCAGCGCGGGGTCATCCATCGCGACCTCAAGCCGTCCAACGTGCTGGTGGACGAGCACGGCCGCGCCCGCGTGCTCGACTTCGGCATCGCGCGCGTGACGGACGCGGACCTCGACGTCAGCACGATCGAGACCCGCGCCGGGGACGTGCTGGGCACGCTGCCCTACATGTCGCCCGAGCAGCTCCGCGGCGACCCGTCCGAGCTGGACGTGCGCACCGACGTGTACTCGCTCGGGGTCATGGCCTACCAGCTGCTGGGCCACGACCTGCCGCACGCCGTGCGCGGGAAGACGCTGGCCGAGGCGGCGCGGCTCGTCGCGGAGGAGGACCCGACCACGCTCTCGAGTCGCCGGAGCGAGCTGCGCGGAGACGTCGAGACGATCGTGATGAAGGCGCTCGCGAAGGAGAAGGAGCGCCGCTACGAGTCGGCCGGAGAGCTCGCGAGCGACCTGCGACGGTTCCTCGCCCACGAGCCGATCACCGCGCGCCCGGCGAGCTCGCTCTACCAGCTGTCCCGCTTCGCACGACGCAACCGGGCGCTCGTCGCCGGCGTCGTCTCCGCCTTCGTCTGCCTCGCGATCGG
>CAZDYS010000318.1:0-5180 GCA_964509445.1 uncultured Planctomycetaceae bacterium | reverse complement strand
AACCTGCGGGCGCGCGTCACCGGGATCGAGGAGGAGGGCATCGCGGACCTCTCGGGCCGCGCCTGGCTCCTGCTCGTGCTGCTCCCGCTGGGCGGCCTCTTGGTGGGCTACCTGACCCAGAAGATCGCGCCGGAGGCGACCGGGCACGGAACCGAGCAGCTGGTGCGCACCTTCCACGAGCTCGGTGGACGCGTGCGACGGCGGGTCATCGGGCTGAAGGCGCTCACCAGCGCGATCACGATCGGGACCGGCGGATCGGCGGGACAGGAGGGCCCGGTCGCGCAGATCGGCAGCGGCGTGGGCAGCGCGCTGGCCCAGTCCCTGAACCTGTCCGACCGCGACCGGCGCGTGTTCCTCCTGGCCGGCTCGAGCGCCGGGATCGGCGCACTGTTCACCGCCCCACTCGGCGGCGCGCTGTTCGCGCCGGAGGTCCTCTACCGCAAGCCCGAGTTCGAGGGCGAGGCGATCATCCCGTGCATCATCAGCTCGATCGTCGCCTACACGACGTTCACGACGATCTCGGGCGAGGCCAAGAACGTGGAGATCTCCGGGGAGGTGCTCGAGACCCTCGCGCTGCACGACCCGCGCGAGCTGCTCGTCTACCTCGCCCTCGCGCTCCTCTGCACGGTGGTCGGGTGGGCCTACGTCCGCGTCTTCGACGGCGTCCAGCGCGGCTTCGGCAAGCTGACGCGCGTCCCGAAGGCGGTGCGCCCGGCGATCGGCGGGCTGCTGCTCGGCTTGCTCGCCGTGGGGATCTCGAGCGTCTCCGGGAAGCACGGCGTGCTGCTCGGCGGCTACGAGCTGATGTCGAGCTCCATCGCCGGCGAGCTCGCGATCGGCGTGATGGCGCTGCTCGTCGTCGCCAAGATCGTCGGCACGTCGCTGTCCATCGCGAGCGGAGGCTCCGGCGGCGTGTTCGCTCCCTCCCTGGCGATCGGAGCGCTGCTGGGCGCCGTGGTCGGCCAGACCGCCGCGGACTGGTTCCCGTCGCTCGGCATCGAGCCCGCGTGCTACGCGCTGGTGGGCATGGGCGGGTTCTTCTCCGGCGTCGCCAAGACCCCGATCGCCTCGATCATCATCGTCTGCGAGATGACCGGGAGCTACGAGCTGCTCGCTCCCCTGATGCTGGTCTCCGTCGTGCACGTCCTGCTGGCCCAACGCTGGACGATCTACGACACCCAGGTGGCCGGACTGGTGGACTCGCCGGCGCACGCGGGCGAGTTCGTGGTCGACGTGCTCGAGCGCATGCAGGTGCGCGACCTCCTGGACACGGCGCGCGAGCCGACGGTCGTGCGCGAGAACACGACCCTGCGCCGCGCGCTCGACATCGTGTCGGACGCGGACGGCTACTACTTCCCGGTCGTGGACGGCGACGGCCGCCTGAGCGGCATCTTCTCGCTGTCCGACGTGCGGCGGATCTTCCAGCAGATGGAGGTCGCGGACATCGTGATCGTGCGCGACTTCATGGTGGAGAACGTGGTCACGACGACGCCGGCGGACGACCTGAACCTCGCGCTACAGAGACTGAACGAGTTCGGGCTGCACGAGATCCCCGTCGTGGACGTCGAGGACCCCGGCCGCGTGCTGGCGATGCTCACCCGGAACAACCTGGGCGCGGCCTACAGCAAGGAGCTCCACGCGTTGAAGCGGGCCGGCGCGTAGTCCAGAAAGTCGCCAGGGGCGGCGTCTTTTCTGTCCGGACGCCAGGTGGAACGCCCCGGGCGGGCCCCAGGAGGCCGTTTTTCCGACTTGGACCCCGCCCGACGGCTTTCTCTAATAGAAAGCGAGCCCCTCTTCTCCCCACAGAGGCCCCCGAGGCCGCAACAAGAGCAACGAGATCCCGATGTACGACCCGGTCCTGGTCCAGCCCATGCGCGACGAGGTCACCCGCCTGGGTGTCCGCGAGCTGTTGACCCCCGACGAAGTCGACGCGTCCCTGAAGACCGACGGCACCACCCTGGTGTTCGTCAACTCCGTCTGCGGCTGCGCCGCGGCCGGGGCGCGCCCGGGCCTGGCCCTGTCGATGATGCACGGCAAGAAGCCCGACAACCTGGTCACGCTGTTCGCGGGGATGGAGCGCGAGGCCGTCGCCCGCGCGCGCGAGTACTTCAAGCCCTATCAGCCGAGCTCCCCGCAGATCGCGCTGATGAAGGGCGGAGAGGTCCTGCGCATGTGGCAGCGCCACGACATCGAAGGCCGCGACCCGGCCACTCTGGCCCAAAGCCTGACGTCCGCCTTCGACGAACTCTGCTGAGAGTGCCCATGACCGAGACCCGCCTGCAACTCGCTCAGAACCTGCTCCAGGAAGCCGTCTACCAATCCCGAGCCCAGCAAGCCATCGGAGCGGCGCTGGGTTCGGCGGGGAAGGATCCAGCGGGGCAGTGCGGGCTGGGCGTCGGTCCCGGCAAGGTCCTCGACCTCTCCGAGCGCGGCGAGGAGCTGTTCGGTCAGCTCTGGCCGCGGGAGACGCCTCCGACGGAGCTCGAGCGGATCCACTGCGTGCTCCAGGACTGGGTGGCGCAGCAGGACGCGTTCGACCGCAAGCGCAACCACTTCCTGCGCGACTTCCGCTCCCAGAACGGCTTCGACCGTCGGACCTACACGATGGACCAGGCGGCCGAGTTCGACGCGGGTCTCGCGCGGATCAACGCCGAGGTGAACTTGCGCCTCGGCGAAGCGGCCGAGAAGCTGCTCGCCGACTGAGCGCCTGCGAGGCCCTGCTCCCGCCGTTCCGCGTCGTCGACCGCCTCGGTTCCCGACGCGGTTGGAACGGCGATTGAATCCCGGGGAGGGAACTCTCCCCGAAGCCCCCATTTGGTTCCCATGGAAGATCTGTCGCCCGTCCTCGCCCGTCTGGATCGTCTGGAGCGCGAGAACCGCCGCTGGAAGCGTGCGGGATCGCTCCTGGGCCTCGCCCTGGTCGTGCTCTTCGGAGCCGCCTTCGCGCGCCCGGAGTCCCAGGACAAGATCCTCCGCGGCGAGGGGCTCGAGCTGACCTCGCCCGACGGCACGGTCTACGCCCGGATGCTGGTGAACCAGGGCACGCCGATGTTCCTGCTGCGGGAGGAGGGCAAGCCGGGGCACGTGCTGCTGACGCTCGGAAGTCCGGCCGTGCAGGTTCGCGACAACGACGGGCAGCGCAGCGCGTTCCTGGGCTTCGAGACGAGCGGGATCGCGAAGGTCGAGCTGACCGGCAAGCAGCTCGAAGGTGCCCGCCTCTCGATGAAGCCCGACGGAACCGCGGGCGTCTACGCGCTCGACCGCGACGGCTACGACCGCGCGGTGCTGGAGCACGCGTCCGACGGGACGTCCTCCCTGAGCGTGCGGACCGAGAAGGGACTCGTGCGCGGCGCGATGACGTCCGACGCGGGCTCGAACTCGAGCGTCGTGCTGCTCGATCCCGCTGGCCGGCGCCGGATCGGAACCGTGGTCTCGGAGGACGGCACGCCCACCTTCGCGATCGAGGACGCGCGCGCGCGCCAGCGGGTGAACTTCACGACCGAGTTCGACGGAACGCCCAAGCTGGAGTTCCTGCGCGAGGACGGACTGACCGCGCACCGCTACCCGGAGTAGGGCTCGGATCCGGCCCGCACGCCGGGCGCGCTTCCCCATGCGCCGGGCGCCTCGGTGCTCCGAGGCGGGTATGCTGACCGCGGCCCGCCGATGCACTCTTCCCGACGCTCTCTCTCCCTGTGGGTCGCTCTGTGCGCGCTCGCTGCGTGCGGGAGCGAAACGACTTCCGACTCCGCGACCGACGCACCGCGCGCGGTCGTCATCGGCATCGACGGCGCGGACTGGCGCGTGATCGAGGAGGTCGCGGCCGGCGGCGGCATGCCGAACCTCATGCGGCTCCGGGAACGCGGCACCTGGGGTCCGATCGAGACCGCGCGGGACATCGCGCTCTCGCCCGTCATCTGGACCACCGTCGCCACCGGGAAGCCCGCCGCGAAGCACGGCATCTCCTGGTTCCTCGTCGATCAGCCGGACGGCACGCGCGTCCCGGTGCAGAGCACGAACCGCCAGGCGCGCGCGCTGTGGAACATCCTCGCGGACCACGGCAGACGCGCGAGCGTCGTGGGCTGGTGGGCGACCTACCCCGCCGAGGACGTCGGCGCAGGCACGATCGTGTCGGACGCGCTCGGGTTCCACGGCTTCGGAGCCACGGCCCGCGACGCGCCGGACGCGCGCAAGACGTACCCGGCCGAGCGCTTTCGCGAGTTCGACGCGCTCGTCCCGCCGGAGCAGCAGGTGTCGGTCGACTTCGCGCAGCGCTTCCTCCACATCGAGGCGGACACCTTCCGCGAGGAGCGCTTCGACCCGGCCCGCCATCCGCAGCGCGACCCCACGAACCCGATCCACCTGTTCCAGCAGTACGCGGTCACCGCCGAGGGCTACGCCGCGATCGGCGACGTGCTGCTGAGCGAGCCCTACGACCTCTGCATGCTGTACTTCGAGCAGGTCGACAGCGTGTCGCACCTGTTCATGAAGTACGCCGAGCCGCGGCTCCCGTGGATCGACGAAGAGGGCTTCGCGCGCTACCGCGACGTCGTCCACGAGTGGTACCGCTACCAGGACGAGCTCCTGGGTCGACTGCTCGAGCGCATCGACCTGGACGAGACCGCCGTGTTCGTGCTGTCCGACCACGGGTTCAAGAGCGGCGACCGCCGGATCCGCAGCGAGACGGTGGTGGACGCGCAGCGCGCGCACCTCGACCACGAGACGGACGGCATCTTCGTGGCCGCCGGACCGCACATTCGCTCCGGCGCGCGGATCGACGACGCCACGGTGCTCGACGTCGCGCCGACCGTCCTGCACTACCTCGACCTGCCGGTCGGCAAGGACATGGACGGCAAGGTCCTCGAGTCCCTGTTCACCGAGGACCTGCGCGCGGAGCGCAAGATCCGCTACGTGTCTTCCCACGAGCCGGACGGTCCTCAGCGTTCGAGTGGTGACGCGGACGCGGAGGCCGGACTCGAGATGCTCGGCTACACCGGCGAGGAGGAGGTCGAGACGACCGCCTCGTCGCCGGAGATGCACAACAACCTCGGCAGCGTGCACCTGAAGAACGGCGACCTCGAGCGCGCGTTCGAGGAGTTCCAGCGGGCCCGCGAGCTCGCGCCGGACAACGTCGAGGCGCTGCTGAACATCGGCTCGATCCACTACCTGCGCGGGGAGTCCGA
>CAZDYS010000317.1:0-5190 GCA_964509445.1 uncultured Planctomycetaceae bacterium | reverse complement strand
ACTCGCACGCGCCGAGGACATCGCGCGCACGATCGCGGTGCTCTCCTCCCCCTTCGCGTCCTCCCACCTCACCGGGCAGGTCGTGACCGCGGCCGGCGGGATGGAGGGGCGGCTCCTGTGGAGCGAGGACCAGCTCGACCGCGAGGCGATCCTCGCGCGCCTCTCCCGCGACTGACCGCCCAGCCCCCCGCGTGGCCGGAGACGAGACGGTCGCGCGCGGGGCTGCCGACCCCCGCGCGCGACCGGAGCCGCCGCTCGTCCCTCTCAGCGACCGCCGGCTCGTCCGCCTCCCGAGAGACCCACGTCCAGGTCCCAGGCGCGGACGTGCACCACGAAGAAGAGCGGCTCCCGCCCGGTAGCGCCCAGCACCGTGTACTGGTCACCGCGGAGCACCGTGTCCGTCGAGAGGAGCACCTGGTTGCCGGCCATCACCTCGCAGCGGCGCGCGGTGATGGAGCCCGATGCCTCGTCGTAGGCGACCGGCTGGAAGGAGAGCCCGAACTCCCCTCCCTCGGAGGACTGGATGCCGAGCTTCACCGTGCGGTCCGACGCCATGCCCGCCTGCAGCATGGAGAAGCCGAGGAGCTCGAAGCCGAGGTCCGGGAGCAGACGCTCCAGGTTCGCGGTCAGCTCCTTCGGCGCGAGCCCTGCCGCGCTCGCTCCGGGCCGGCCACGCAGGAGATAGCAGGTCACGAGCACCTGCCGATCGGGAACGTCGATCCCCGCGACGACCTGCTTCATGTCCGCGATGCGTTCGACGGTGTCGCGCACGACGAGCGTCCGTCGCTCCCGCACCTCGCTGAGGTTGTTCCAGCCGCTGGGCAGCTCCCGCATGTAGGGACGCAGCGCGCGCTCGTAGGTCTCGAGCGAGACGTAGTTCGGCGTCAGGTGCGCGGTGACGTACTCCTCCACCGGCTCCGGAGTCTCCTCCGGGACGCGGTCCAGAGCGCTGAGCATGTCGAGCACCCTCTTGGCGTAGGCCGGCGTGTCGTAGATCACGACCTGCTGTCCGAGCACGGAGAGGTTGTCGATCGACGGCGAGTAGATGCCGCCGCGCTCCTTGAGGTGGTACTCGCGGCCGACCATCGAGTGCGCGAGCTCGTAGAGCTCGTAGGGGCTGACGTACTGCACGGCGTAGTGCGAGAGCGCGATCTCGTCGACGCTCAGGACGGGAATGCCGTTGTCGTCGTCGCCGAAGCCCGCCTCCTGGGCCGCCGCGAGCGGGCACAGGGCCGCGAGCGCGATCAGGGTCGTGGTTCTCATCGTTCGTCTCCTGGGGTTGGGGGTCCTGCCGATTCCGTTTCTGCCGGATCCGTTCGCGACGTGACCAACACCAGGGTCACCGGTCCCGAACGGAGTTCGATGCTGTCCTCCGAGAGCGCCTCGATCCGTGGCGCCTCGGCCACCGCGGGCGGCTCCTCCGGCTCGAGCACGGCGAGCTGCTCCTCGCCCCGCCCCCCGCGCGCCGGATCGCTGGAGGGCTCCTCGAGGGCGCCGCCGGTGACCAGGCCGTAGCCGAGCCAGGCCAAGAGCGTCGCGACCGCGAGCCCGACCGCCGTCTCCGCGCGGCGGCCGAAGCGAGGCCGGAGGACGCGGCCCCGCGGGAGGTCCGGGACGGGCGGCAGCTCGACCTCCGCCCAGGCCCCGCGCATCCAGTCGACGGCGGCGCGTGTCGCCTCGTCGACGGGGGCGTTCTCCTCCGCACCGGCGTCCGGTTCGGGGACCGGAGCGTCGCGCCAGGCGCCGCGCAGATCCGCCAGGAGCTCGTCTCGTCGCTCGTCCTTCACGGCGCGTCCTCCCGAGGATCGAAAGGAGCGCGGACGTGTTCGGCCAGCAGCCCGCGCAGCCGCCGACGCGCGAGCGTGAGCAGCGAGCGCACCGAGCTCTCGGTGACTCCCAGCGCCGTGGCCGCCTCGGCCGTCGATCGCTCCTCCAGGTCGCGCAGCACGAAGGCCTCGCGCTCCCGCGGCGAGAGCTGCGCCAGAGCCTCCATCAAGAGCGCCTGCGTCTCTCCCGCCTCGAGCGCTGCCTCGGGCGGTTCGCTCGTCCGCGGCTCGACGCTCTCGAGACGTCCCTCGAGCGCGCGGCCGCGGGCCGCCTCGCGCCGCCGCCGATCGCGGCACAGGTTCAGGACGACCGTGTCCCGCCAGGCACGGTAGGGCCGGTGCGGGTCCCAGCGGGAGAGATGGTCCATCAGGTGCAGCATCGCGTCCTGGGCGAGGTCCTCCGCCTCGCTCCGCTCGGCCAGGAAGCCCAGTGCCAGGCGGAACACGTTGGGGTGTTCGCTGCGGAACCAGGCGTCCAGCGCCTCGGGGTCCCCGCCGATCACGTCGCGCACGAGCGCGTGCCAGCGGTCCCCCGTCGTGTCGGGAGCGGGCGTCTTCATCGCCTCTGCCCCCGGTACGCGCGCCCCCGGCAGGGCGCTGAAGGGGTCCGGGCGAAAAGGCGAGCGGGGAGCTTCGGCGAGGGCGAACCGGTCACGCCAAGGAGACGACGGCGCCCGAGCGGGCTTCCCCGCGCCTTCTGGTCAGGGCTCGATCCGCCAGTGGTCCTCCTCGACCTCCGCACGGGACCCCCTCGTCTTCGTCAGGAGGAAGAGCACCGCGAGGAGGAAGGTCACCAGGGCCGCGAGCGGCATCCAGAACGGGAAGGGTCCGATGCGCAGGCGGTCGCGCACCTGGGCGGCGTCCTCGGTCCCGATGATCAGGCGCAGGAGCCAGGAGCCGAGCAGCACGACGTAGATCGCCCAGTAGTTGCGCAGGAAGCGCGCGCGCAGCGCCTCCATGCGCGTGATCTTGAAGGACGGCCGGAACATGTCCTCGGCGACCATCAGCCCCCAGTGCCGACGCGGGCTCGTGAGGTCGCGGCGCAGGATCGGGCCGTAGAAGTTCTCCTCGATCTTCCGCAGCCTGGAGTACCAGATGTCCGCGAAGCGGTAGCGGCGCGACTCGAAGCCCCAGAAGACGGTGATCAGCACCATGCCGATCAGGAGCACGACGTGGGCGAACTCCTCCTTGCTGCCGAAGGCCATGGTCAGGAGACCGGCGGTCGTCAGCACGGCCCAGTTCGTCGTCGCGTCCAGGCGCATGCGCCAGGACGTCGCGCGGTAGAGCTCGCCGCGGTACAGGTGCACCATGGCGGCGATGTACTCGCTGCGCGAGAGCGGCGTGCTCTCGTAGTCGATCCCCGGACGCGAGTCGGCGCTCATGGGGTCATGGAACGGAACGCCCCGCGGCTTGTCCAGCGCGCGGGGCGTTCCGGGTGGACGCGGCGGCGATCCCCTGCCGCGTCAGGTGGGTCCGGCGCGGGAGAGCTCCCCGTCTCGGGGAGCGATCCGCGGAGACCCGGCGAGGATCACTCGGCGAACGGCTCCTCGGAGAGCATCGCGCGCTTGTCCTCGACCTCCTTGAACTCGTCCGCCTCGTCGAGCGCGTCTTTCTTCGCGTCGATGACCGGCCAGTCCTCCGCCAGCTTCTCGTTGATGTCCTTGTACTCGGCCCACTTGTCCGGGAGATCGTCCTCGCTGAAGATCGCCTCGGTCGGGCACTCCGGCACGCAGGCGCCGCAGTCGATGCACTCGTCGGGGTGGATCACGAGGAAGTTCACTCCCTCCCGGAAACAGTCCACGGGGCACACGTCCACGCAGTCCGTGTACTTGCACTTGACGCAGGGTTCAGCGACGACGTAGGTCATGGTTCGAAGCTCGAATCGGGTCTCGGACGAGCCAGGCTCCCCTGGGAGCGAGGCGTAGGCGGGCGCGCATTGTGCCAAGCGGCGGGCGCGTCAGCACCCCTTTCGGCCCCGGATCGCCGGGGCTCCAGCTCAATCGAACAGGTCTCCGAGGACTCCGCCGAGCAACCCTCCGACCACGTCCCCCAGCACGTCGGCGACGATCAGCGTTCCGAGCAGGCCTCCGAAGCCCGAGGAGTCCACGGACTCGATCGGAACGGTCGAGGGCGGGCGCGGCTTGGGGCGGCGTCCCAGCGCGTCGTCCATCGAGAACGGCATGTCCACGTTCCCCTTCGATCGGATGAACGAGACGATCGTCTCCAGCTCGCCCTTGTCGAACCAGATGCCGTGACGGGAGCAGTAGTCGATAAGGACGCGGCTCGGCAGGTTCTTGTAGCGGAACTGCCGTCGCATCATCTGCGTCGAGCAGATCGGGCACGGGATGTAGAAGACCTTCCGCTCCGGCTCCGCCGAGCGAATGGGCTCCGCCGCGGGTCCTCCGTCGAGCAGCACGTCGGGCCGCTCCTGCGCCCGCTTGCAGATGCTCTCGAAGTCCTGGCGCTTGACCCACAGGCCCTGACAGGCGGTGCACTCCACGACGCTGATGGTCCCGAGCGATCGCACCGCGAGGTCTCCCTCGCAGCGCGGACAGACGTTGCCCTCCGGGAGCGCGGTCAGCGCCTGGGGGGCGATCTCCACCCCGCAGGCCTTGCAGTGGTTCGCGTCGTCCTCGACGCGGTGGAAGCAGGCGGGGCACAGCGTGGAGGTGAGGTCGAGCTCCGTCAGCTTGGAGCCGCAGTACCCGCAGGCCTCGTCGTCGGGCTCGATCCGGCCGCCGCAGTTCGAGCACTTCTTGGCGCGCACGGTGAGCTCCTTGGGACGCTTCACCGAGATGAGCGTGTCGCACACGCAACGGACGCGGGAGCCGGGCTCCAGGTGCGTGACGTCGTACTGACGATCGCAGGAAGGGCAGGCGAGCAGGATCATCGAGCGCGATTCTACGGTTCCCGCGGCCGCGGGATTCACACGTGCTAGGCTCCTTTTCGGCCGCCGTCCCCCCACCCATGAAGACCTCGCGCGATCCTCGCCCCGGAACCTCGAAGTCCCGGCGCGAGGAGATGTTCCAGCGCTTCTACGCGCTGGTGGACTCCGTCCCCCGCGGCCAGGTCGCGACCTACGGGCAGATCGCCCGGGAGGCCGGGCTCCCGCGCCACGCGCGCCACGTGGGTGCGGCCCTGCGCCGCCTGCCGAAGGGCACGGAGCTCCCCTGGCACCGCGTCCTCGGGGCCGACGGGAAGATCCGCCCGGCGACCCGGAGCGGCGGAGCCGAGCAGCGCCGCCGCCTGCGCGAGGAGGGCGTGGAGGTACGCGCGGACCGGGTCGACCTCGACGTCTGCGGGTGGCGGCCGGACCTCTGAGGAACGCTCCGCCCGCAGGGGCCCGCGAGGAGCTGCCGCGGGG
>CAZDYS010000316.1:0-5192 GCA_964509445.1 uncultured Planctomycetaceae bacterium | reverse complement strand
CACGCAGCCCCACCCGGCCCGACCGGAGCGCACCGTGGTCGACGTCGCGGGCGTGCGGTCCCGGTCCGTCCGGGGGGTCGGCCTGGTCCGCTGCGAGGCGGTCGACGGGGCGCTGGAGCTCGCCGGAAGCGTCCCGGCGGGCGAGACCGGGCTCCTGGAGCTGGACGTGAGCGGGTTCGGAGCCGTGCGCGAGGTCGTCTTCGACGGACTGCGCGGCCGCTGGGAAGCGTCCGGCGAGGTGCTCCGGATCGAGGGCCTGGAAGGCGACGGGCACCTACGCATCCTTCGCTGAAGGGGTCAGAATGGGGAACCTCCGGCGGCGCCCTCCGTCCGAAGGTCTGCCGCCCTTTCGCTCCGCGTCCCTGTTGCTCCCCATGCTCCCTCGCCGCTCTCCTCGCCTTCGCTCCCCGTTCGCCGCGCTCCTCCTCCTGGCGCTCGGCTTCGCCGCCTGCACCTCCGTCGAAGAGGCGCCCAGGAGCTCTCGCGAAGAGCAAGTGCCCTCTCCGGACGTCGTGCCCCACACGACGCGCACTCGTGCGCTCGAGCTGGGTGCCGGACCGCCGCCGACGGAGCACTGGCTCGACGCCGATGCCGAACAGCGCGAGAAGTCCCGTCGCAAGGCCTGGTTCCAGGAGATCCACCGCGCCACCCCGGGGATCGACTGGCAGTTGCTCGAGGAGCGCAACGAGCTCGACCAGATCGAGAAGCGGAACCTGCTCTCGCAGCGCCGCGCGGCGGGTCCTCTGGTCGCCAGTCCCTGGGTCGAGCGCGGCTCCGAGAACCTGGCGGGTCGCATGCACGTCGCCGTGCGCTCGACGGACGGCGAGACGCTCTACGCGGGCTCCTCGCTGGGCGGCGTCTGGCGCGGCGACCTGGACGGCACGAACTGGACGCCGATCGGCGACAACCTCGCCGGCGGAGCGCACTGGCTGGCGGTGACGAGCGGCACGAACCCCTCGGATCCGGACGCGGTGCTCGCCGCCACCGACGGTGGCCGGGTCCACGTGTCGCGCGACCTCGGGGCGACCTGGCTTCCGCCGACGGGTCTTCCGAGCCTCAACCGCGTGCACCGCGTGCTGACGGCGAGCGACGGTTCGGAGACCGTGTTCCTCGTCGGGCGCGTGGGCTCCGGCTGGTACCTCTACCGCTCCACGGATCGCCTGCAGTCCTTCCAGCAGATCCGCAGCTACGGGGCCTTCGCCGGCGACGTGTGGATGCCGCGCGACGGCGGCGGCACGCTCTGGTTCCTCGGGAGCGGCAAGGTCGACACGAGCACGGACTACGGCGCGACCTGGACGACGGTCGGTAGCTCGATGGGGGGATCGGGTGCCGAGCTGTGCGGCTCCGAGGCCGGTGCCCCACGGCTGTGGGCGATCTTCGACAAGGCGACGCGCGAGCTCCACCGCTCCGACGACGCGGGCGCGACGTGGACCTACGTGCGCGACGTGACCGACTACTGGGGCTCGCTCAACGCCTCGATCACGGACGTGGACACCTTCGCCTGGGGAGGCGTCGAGGTGTGGCGGACGACGGACGCCGGCGCTCTCTTCAGCGTCGTGAACAACTGGTGGGAGTACTACGGCAGCGAGGCCGACCGGCTCCACGCCGACATCCCCGGCATCGACGTCCTCGCGAACCCGGGCGGCGGCGAGACCTGGTACGTCGCGACGGACGGCGGACTCTACGAGTCGACGGACGCGCTCGACACCGTGCGCAACCTGTCGCTCGAGGGGCTGCGCGTCAGCCAGTACTACACGACCCACACGTCCTCGGCGAACCCGAAGCACCTGCTCGCTGGGGCCCAGGACCAGGGCTACCAGCGCACCGACCTCGATCCCGCGGCGGACAAGACGACGCTCGACTTCGAGCAGCTGATCAGCGGCGACTACGGGCACCTCACGACCGGTGACGGCACGCACCGGTACGTGTTCTCGACCTACCCGGGTTTCATCCTCGCGCAGGTCGGGGAGACCTCTCCGAGTCTCTACCAGGTCTCGTTCCCCGCAGGGGAGCAGAACGCCTGGCTGCCGCCCGTCGTGGCTTCGACCGTCGCGCCCAAGAACTTCTACTTCTGCGCCACGCGCCTCTGGCGCTACCGCAAGGACACGGGCTCGAACAGCTGGACGAGCTCGCTCTGGTCGACCTACGACTTCCAGGGGTCGAGCGGCGAGTACGTCAGTGCGTTCCAGTTCTCGCCAGCGGATCCGGACCGGGCCTATGCGGCCACGAACCGCGGACGGCTGTTCTGGTCCGACGATCGCGGCATCACCTGGAACCCGTCCGCGAGCACCGGACCGGACGCGCACTACTTCTACGGCACCGCGCTCGAGCCCTCGGCGCTCGATCCGGACGTGGTCGTCGTCGCCGGCTCCGGCTACGGCACGGATCCGGTCTACCGCTCGACGGACGGAGGCCAGACCTTCCAGCCCTGGTCCGAGGGACTCCCGAGCACGCTGGTCTACTGCCTCGCCGAGGCGCCGGATGGCAGCGGGGACCTGTTCTGCGGGACGGAGACCGCGGCCTACCGTCGTCAGCCCGGCGGCATCTGGGAGGACCTGACCGCGAACGAGGCGCCGGTCACGATCTACTGGAGCGTCGAGGCGCTGCCCCACGAGAACACGATGCGCTTCGGCACCTACGGGCGCGGCATCTGGGACTACCAGATCGACCCGCAGGCCCGCTGCGTCGCCCAGAACGGCGAGGGGACGAACGCCAACTGCTTCCGCTGTGTCGAGCTCCCGGTCCTGGGCGGCACGTTCGAGGTGGTCGTCGACGCGAGTGCGCACCCGGGCGCGACGCTCACCGGCTTCCTGGTCGTCGAGCGACCCGCCGAGGGCGTGTTCCTTCCCGGGGGCGAGGTCCTGGTCGACCTCGGCAGCCCGCGCTACTACCAGACCACCGCAGCCACCTCCGGCGGAGAGGACACCTTCACGCTGCCGGTCCCGAACGATCCGGCGGCGGCAGGACTGCTGTCCTACGCCCAGGGCTACGTGCTGGGCGGCGGCTACGAGCTCTGCAACCGGCTCGAGATCGTGCTCGGCGACTGAGACGGAGCGCTGCGCGTCGGCCGCTCAGCGCGGCGCGTCCATCAGGATCTCGGTCAGCGTCCGGTCGTCGCCGACGCCGACCAGGCCCGTGCCGTCGCCGATGCCGCCGATCCCGCTCAGCCCCTGGACGTCTCCGACGGTCTCGCCGTCGCGCTCGAGGGCCAGGACCTGCTTCACGTTGCTCCAGTCGAAGCTGCTCTCCAGGCCGTCGTAGGTCGAGCGCGTGCCCGTGCGATCGTAGTACTCCATCTGGAGCAGCTGGTCCGCGTGGGACTCGGACGGGAACGACAGGTTGTCGCGGACCACGCCCATCTCGGTGAACGGGTCCCCGGTCGGCGAGGCGTTCCCGACGAGCTCGACGATGCGCCAGGAGGCGAGCCGCGGGACGGCGGCGTCCTCCGCGGAGCGTCCGAGCGCGTGGTCGAAGTGCAGCTGCAGCGGTCCGGTCGCCTCGATGGAGTTGGCGATGGCCGCGCCGAAGATCTCCTGGGAGCCGTCCAGGCGCAGGGCCGCGCTCGGAGCGTAGACCAGGCCGTGGAATGCACCGGTGGACAGGAAGTCGACCGGCTGGACCCCGGAGTACTGCAGGCTCACCTGGGTCGGGTCCTCGCCGGGCGTCGAGAGGAAGGAGCCGTCGGCGAAGCTGATGCCGTTCTCCACGTAGAGGTGGATCGGGCCGCCGGTCGTGTCGAGCACGAGCTCGCTGCCGGCGTCGAGCGTCAGGTCCTGCAGGACGAGCCGCGTGGGGCCCGTGATGGTGACCGAGCAGTTGGCGGCGACGTCCAGGAACTCGTAGTGCCCCTCCATGGTCGGCAGCACGAGCGGCGTCGCACGGTTGTGCGCGTAGCCCGAGCGCTGCTCGTACTGCGGCACCTGCACGGGCGGCAGGTGGACCGTGGTCACGAGGGTGTCCGTCGAACCGGTGACCTCCGGGTCACCGTTCGTGGTCAGCGTCTGGTTCCGGCCGGCGCGCAGGTCGCCGAAGACGCGCGTCTCGTCTCCCAGGTCCTCGTGGATCGTGACGTTGCCGTTGGAGGAGACGCGCGCGCCGTTCGCGGAGCCGATCGACTCGACGACCTCGAGCGGCCCCTCGATCTTCGTGACGCGACCGACGCCTCCCTCCGCGGTCGTGCCGAGCTCCTGCACCCCGACGATCCCCAGCCCACCGCCGGACTCCTCCTCCGCGTCCGGGCTCTCGTAGGGGCCGCTGCGCGAGTCGTAGGCGTCGAGCAGCGAGCCCGAGGGCACGGTCAGGTCGTCGACCGAGAACATGCCCAGGGCGGCGACGCTGCTCGAGCCGTCGGTGACGACGAGGTCGAGGTCCGCCTTGGCGGTTCCGCAGCAGCCGTGGCTCTCCAGTCCGATCAGCCCGTTGCCGAGCTCCGTCGCCGTGACCCAGAAGAGCCCGTCCCCGAAGCGCGCCGGGTCCTCCTCCGAGCCGATCGTCCCCGTCTTGCCGATGCGGAGCGCCGCGTAGCCCTCGGCGAGCCCCGCTTCGGCCAGGTAGAACGCGCGCTTCTGGTCGGCCGCCTGCGATTGACGGCCCGTGATGGTCGCGGACATCTGCAAGAACGTCCCCGACAGGATGACCATGGTCAGGACGACCAGGAGCGACAGGGCCAGCGTGGAGCCGGAGCGGCTCCGGTCCGGCGCGCGGCGGTGATGGCACAGCATGCTGAGATGGAAGCGGAGGTGAGAGAGAGCGAGAGCATCTCGTCCATCGACCACGCGGATGCGCCGAGCTGAGTTCGATCCCGATTCCGGGAAACCCGGAAAGCGGTTCCGGGGTCGCGCTGCGTCGCGCGGGCGTTCAGCCGGCCCGGCGACCGTCTCGTGCGCCGCCCGCGCCGCGGTGGGCGGGTCCGTTGCGGCCCGCGCCCCAGCGCGCGTTGAAGAACACGCTCTCCTCCAGGCGATCCCCGGACCAGCTCGGAGCGCGCGCAGGAGCCTTCGCGGGAGCCGGCGGGGGCGCCTCCCCGGAGGAGGGCTCCTGGACCTCCTGGAACAGCGTCTTGAGCAGCGGCCACCAGTAGGGAGCCGAGAGCAGCACGCCGAGCAGCTTGAGGAGGTCGAGGTTGTCCACGCGGAGATTCTCCAGGTGGGGGCATCGACCGCGGAGGCGGCTCCGCTTGAGGCGCAGGAGCT
>CAZDYS010000315.1:0-5196 GCA_964509445.1 uncultured Planctomycetaceae bacterium | reverse complement strand
CCGACACGGAGCAGCCGCAGGTGCTGCAGGCCAGCACGCACAGTCTGCTCGGGCCGGACTACGACCAGGACGGGCTGGCGGACGCGATGGAGCTCGTGCTGGGGACCTCGCCCGACGTGGCGGACACGGACCTCGACTCGATCCACGACCTGGAGGAGCTCGCGCGCGGGAGTGACCCGCTCGACGCGAACTCGACGCCCGCCGACGAGGACCTCCAGCTCGGCATGTTCGCCTACACGGAGAACGGCGTTCTCGCGCTCCATACGGCGATCTACGTGAAGGATGGCCAGCTGGGCTCGCTGAGCTTCGAGCTCGGCGTCGTCCTCAACGGCCAGCCGCTCACCGTCGCGCAGCAGACCTACACCTCCGGCACCCTGGCCTTCCTCTACCCGGACACCGAGAACCCGGACGCCACGCTCATGGTGCTCGAGATGCCGGTGCCCGAGTGGATCGTCAAGAAGCTCGGCGACGTGAGCGTCTACACCGCGGTGCAGGATCACGCCGCGGGCACCTCGGCCTCCGTGGACGTCCTGAACCTCACGGTCATGGGCGACACGGTCATGCAGCTCACCGAGGCGCCGCCCTCGATCGCCGCTCAGAAGGGCGGTGGGGTCGTCTACCGTCCGCTCTCCGGCGACGGCGCGACCCCGACGGACTCCGTCCCCGGCCAGATCTGCTGGCAGGAGCTGGCGCCGGCCGGCACGAACGGAGCCTCGATCCAGTACGAGGTCGAGCGGGCCAGCTGCGCCGACTTCGACAGCTACTGCGTCCAGTCGGACTGCGCCGCCAAGGTCGGATCGACGGTCTCCCTGCCCGATCCAGGCCGGATCCTGGGCGGCTGAACCCCCTTCTCGGGGTTGGGAGGGCGGTTATTGCCCGTCATCGCGGGACGAACGGGCAAAGGGTGCTCCTAGGCTAGGTTTGCGGAACCGAGGACGGCCTCGTGCCGTCCTAGTGCTTCCAGCACTGGTCTGCACCCCACGACGATGTCCACCGATCCCGACGCCGAACTGGTTCTCGCCTGCCAACAGGCCGAGCCCCGCGCCCTCGAGGGCGAGTTCCGCGAGTTGTACGAGCGGTTCAAGGACCGCATCTACAACGTCTGCTACCGGATCACGGGCAACCCGACCGACGCTCTCGACGCCTCCCAGGAGACGTTCGGAATCCTCTTCCGCCGCATCCGCGAGTTCCGCTTCCAGTCGCGCTTCTCGAGCTGGGTCTACCGCATCGCGGTCAACGCCAGCATCGACCTGCGGCGCCGCGGCCGGACGCGTCGGATCGCCTCGCTCGAGGTCGTGGGCGAGACGCGCAAGGGCAACGGGGGCTTCGACATCGACGACCCCTCCGTGGAGATGCCCAGCGCCGCCGCCTCGCGGCACGAGCTCGAGGAGGAGATCCAGCGCGCGGTCGGACGTCTCTCCGACAAGCTGCACGCGATCATCGTGCTGCGCTACAACCAGAGCCTCAGCTACGAGGAGATCGCGGAGACGCTCCAGATTTCCCTCGGCACCGTCAAATCCCGCCTCTCGCGCGCTCACGATGCGCTCGATAGAGAGCTGACCCCCGTGCTCGACAAGCACTATCTGGGCTGAGGCGATGACAGGCTGCAACGACTTCCGCGACCGCTGGCTCGAACGAGCGCTCTCCGAGGAGCAGCGCGAGCCGCTCCGGCGTGAAGCGCACCCCGAGAGCTGCGAGCCCTGCCGCACCTGGCTGCGTTCGACGGACGCGCAGGTCCGCGCGCTGCTCGCGATGCGCCCGGTCGCACTCCCGGACGAGCTGCTCGGCGCGGTGGAGGTCTCCCTCGCGCGGCCCGCACTGGAACACGCGCTGCGGTCGCTGCCCGCGCTCGAAGCTCCCGCCGAGCTCGACGCGCGCGTCGAGAGCACCGTGGCCCGCATCGCGGACGAGGCGACGGTCAGTGGGCCGCAGCACGCGGCCGCCTCGGTGCGCGCGCTCGACCTCCAGCCGGTCCCGCCCGTGCTCGAGCGCTTGCTCGACGAGGAGCTCTCCGCTCCCCAACGTCACCTGGTCGAGCGCTTCGTCGGCAATCTGGAGCCGGTCCCGGCCCCGGACCGACTGGCCGTGCTCGTCGACCGCGGCCTGCGTCACTCCTGGCGCCGACCGGTGCTGCGCACCGTCGCGGCCGTGCTCGCGGCGGCCGTGCTCCTGTGGGTGCTCGTACCGCGCTCGGTCGAACCGCGCATGCGCATCGTCGTCGTCGACGACGTCCGCGCCCTGGACCCGGTGGCGCGCGGCATGGCCGAAGGACTGCGCGGTGGCGCCTGGACGGCCGAGGTGCCCCGCTAGCCATGAGTACGCGCGCCGGCATCCTCCTGAGCTTGACGCTCTCCACCCTGGCTGCGTGCACGCGGACCGACGAAGCGGAGAGCGTCGACGACCTGCGCCTGCGACCGCAGGCCGTTCAGGCGGATCAGGTCGCCACGCAGGTCACGTTGACGCCCTCGGCCGACATTCGCCACGAGGGCGTTCGCCTCGTGACCGTCTGGGACGAGGGCCTGCGCGTCCTCGAGTACCGCGAGCGCGTGCAGATCGACGGCAAGGGCAAGTTCTCGCTCACGCCGATCGAACAGCTCACCCCGGTCCCGCCGGACTGGGAGCTGCGGCAGATCTCGGGTGCGGGTTTCCACTTCCGCTACCGCGACTTCGCCGTGCAGGACAAGGACGTGTTCGCCGCGAACTACCTCCTGATGGACCAGGAGGAGCTGGTGACGGTCGCTGGACGCTCCTGCGCGCGGTTCCTGGTCGAGCGTCGCGACGACTCGCGTCGCTACGACACGCTGCTCGACGTCGAGACGGGATTGTGCCTCTCCTACGTCGAGCAGGACGCGACCGGCCAGACGGTGTCCTCGATGGTTTACGAGTCGATCGACACGACTCCCGACCTCAGCGGCGCGATCTGGCACGACCCGCTCGGCGAGACGTCCCTCACGCTCGAGGACGCCGGTCGCGCAGAGCTCGGGTTCGCGGTGCCGCTCCCGACTCGCGTCCCGGACGGCTACTACCTGACCGAGACCGTCAAGATCCACGACGGTCAGCGCGACTGGGTGAAGTTCACCTTCACCGAGGGCGTGGAGACGTTGTTCTATCTCTTCAGCCCGCGGCTCACTCCGGTGGCGGCCCCGTCGACCGGCGGCTCGTATCTCGAGACGGTCGAGATCGAGCCGGCGCCCGGCGAGCTCTACGTCTTCGACATGGGGGGAGCCACGGTCGTGCAGGGCGACCTCGAGGAAGGCCTCTTCCTCGCCGTCGGCAAGGTCTCGCAGCAAGAGCTCGTCGACCTCGTCGAGTTCCACCGACCCGCTCGCTGATAGCGTCGGTCCTCCGGGGATCCGCACCCGGAAAATCGTTCGCGACGGACTCGCTGCGCGTCGTTCCCTCGCTTTCCCCGCTCCGTCGTCGGGCGTGGGATAGCTTTCAGGTGAACGCACTCCCGCGCACCGCCATGAACGAATTCGACGACAAGAAGTTCTCCGAGTCTCACCTCGAGTCGCCCGAGTACCGCCGCCGCCTGATGCGGAAGCTCAACACCCTGATCGCGGTCCTCGAAGTGGCCTGCGCGAAGGTCCGTCAGTCGCTCGAGGGTCCCGACGCGGACGTCGAACGCCTGAACCGCATCCACGGCAACCTCGAGGAGACCCTGAAGGTCTGTCGTCGTGCGAAGACGGCTCTCGAGCGCTGCGAGAAGCTCCCGGACGACCTGCCCGCGGACCTCACGCAGCTCACCCTGCGCAAGAATCACGCTCCCCGGCACGAGGACGTCCGCGGCAGCCGCGTCGAGATGACCTCGGACGAGGAGCAACAGCGGTTCGAGGAGCTCGGCCCGATCGACCTCGAGGCGATCCACACGGTCGACCTGGACGAGCTCGCCCGTCAGCTCACGAGCGACTGAACCCCTCCCCAGCGCCAAGCGAGCCCGTTCCCTTTTTCCTGGGGGGAGCGGGCTCGTTCCTTTTCTAGCGCATCCAGTCGCGCAGGTAGCGGAAGTCGCTGCCGATGGTGCGTCGCGAGAGCTTCGCGACGACCGGGGGGAGCCGCTTGTACTGGTTGCGGACGACGCGCGCGGCCACGCTCTGCACGAGCTCCTCCGGATAGCCGGCTTCGAGCAGCTCCTCGCGACCGTGTCGCTGGTCGACCATGCGGAGCAGCAGCTCGTCCGCCTGGGCATAGGAGAACCCGAGGTCGGCTTCGTCCGTCTGGCCCTCGAACAGGTCGGCGGAGGGCGGCTTCTCGATGACTTCCCGCGGGCAGCCGAGGTGTTCCGCCAGCTGCACGACCTGGTGCTTGTACAGGTCGCCGAGCGGGTTCACCGCGTGCGCCGAGTCTCCCCACTGGGTCGAGTAGCCGAGCAGCATCTCGGTCTTGTTGCTCGTGCCGATCACGAGCCCGTGCCACTCCACGGAAAGATCGTAGAGCACGATCATGCGACAGCGCGCCATCACGTTCCCGCGTCGGGTCGCGTCCGCGACGTCCTCCGCGTCCAGGTAGCCGTCGGCCATCGCCGTGATGTCGACCTTGCGCGTCTCCACGCCGAAGGCCTCCGCGACGAGCCGCGCATGCGCTTCGCTGTCGGGGTTCGACTGGGCGTGCGGCATGAGCACGCACAGGACCTCCTCGGGACCGAAGGCCTGCGCCGCGAGTCCCGCCGAGACCGCGGAGTCGATGCCGCCGGACAGCCCGACGACCGCGCGGTGCATCCCGGCCACGGCGACCTCCTCGCGCAGGAAGCTCACCAGCATGCGGGTGACGAGCTCCGGCTGGATGTCGAGCTCGCTCACTCGGTCGTCTCGGTCGGGGGGGTCCAGCCCGGCAGGTGGCGCGCCAGCGCGGAGGCGAGCACCCAGGGCTTCTCGTCCCTGCGTAGGGGCGTCTCGAAGCGTGAGCGCGCGAGCGCGCGACCGTCCAGCTCCACCAGCTTCATGCCGGGCTCGAACGGGTCCAGTCGTGCGATCACGTCGCCGTAGGGATCGACCACGCAGCTCGCGCCCCCGAACCCGATCCCGTCCTCCCAGCCGACGCGACCGACGTAGACGACGTAGGTGCGGTAGAGCAGCGCCTGCGACCGGATCAACAGGTCCCAGGTGCGCTGCGAAGCGGGCGCACCGGGCTCGGCGTGGGGCTCGACGCCGCGGGCCGGCGACGCGCTCGAGCAGACGATCGCGTCGACGTCGTTGA
>CAZDYS010000314.1:0-5233 GCA_964509445.1 uncultured Planctomycetaceae bacterium | reverse complement strand
CGGGCGCCGGACTGCTGCGCGACGGCGCGCTGGCCGCACCCCGCGAGCTCTGGCGCGTCCCGATCGGACCGGGCTGGTCGTCGCTGTGCGCGGTCGACGGTCGCGTGTTCAGCCAGGAGCAGCGCGGCGACCAGGAAGCGGTCCTCTGCTACGACCTCTCGACCGGAGAGGAGCGCTGGCGCGCGGCCTGGGAGGCGCGCTTCACGGAGGTCGTGTCCGGGGCGGGACCGCGCGCCACGCCCACCTTCGCCGAGGGTCGACTGTTCGTGCTCGGCGCGACGGCCATCCTCAGCTGCCTCGAACCGCGCACCGGCGAGGTCCTGTGGCGCCGGGACCTGGTCGAGGACTTCGGAGCCCGGATCCCCATGTGGGGCTGCTCCGGCTCGCCCCTCGTGCGGGACGGACGCGTGGTCGTCTACGCCGGCGGACCGGACGGGAACGGACTGCTGGCGCTCGCGGCGGAGGACGGGGAGCTCCTCTGGAACGCCGCCTCCGAGGGCGAGAACTACACCACCGCCGAGGAGGTGACGATCGACGGCGTCCCGCAGCTCCTGTGGTGCTCCCAGGAGGGCCTGTCGAGCCTCGACCCGTCCACGGGGACCCTGCTGTGGTCCTTCGCGCCCAGCGGATGGAAGAGCACTCCGATGATCCAGCCCCAGCGGGTCGGGGAGCGCTCGATCCTCGTCGGACTCGGCGACGGGCAGGGGATCGCGCGGCTCGAGGTGCAGCGCGCGATGGACGGCTGGACGGTCGAGGAGAGCTGGTCGTCGCGGCGCATGAAGCCCTCGTTCAACGACTTCGTGGTGCACGCGGGGCACGCCTACGGGTTCGACCAGAACGTGCTCACCTGCATCGACCTCGAGACCGGGGCGAAGACCTGGCGCAGGGGTCGCTACGGCTTCGGCCAGCTCCTCCTCGACGAGACGTCCGGCACGCTGCTCGTCCAGTCGGAGGAGGGCCCGGTCGTGGTCGTCGCCGCGGACCCGAGCGCGCACCGCGAGCTGGGGACCATCCCGGCGCTGGCGGCGAAGACCTGGAACCACCCGATCCTGGTCGGGGACAGGCTGCTCACCCGCAACGGCGAGGAGCTGGTCGCGTTCGGGCTGACGGGCCAGGTCCCGGGCCCCTGAGCGACGGCCTCGTGATCAGCCGTCCTGGGCGCGCGCGGGCATCGCGGCGATCCAGGCGCGGACGCGCTCGATCTCCTCGTCGCTGAGGCGCGGTCCCCCGGGCGGCATCAGGTCGTCGTCGTCCTCCGGGAGCGAGATCAGCTCCACGAGGAACGAGGCGTCCGGATCCCCGGGGAGGACGCTCCAGAGGTCGGGGTCCCCCTCGAACAGCGCGTCCTCGGTGTGCAGGCGCAGGCCGGCCTTCGCGCGCCCCGTCGGTCCGTGGCAGTCGAAGCAGCTCGCCTCGAAGAGGGGCAGGACGTGGGTCGCGAAGAGGTCGGCACCGGCGTCGGGCGTCGCGTCGCCCTCGAGGGTGTCGGTCGCATCCTCCTCCGCCTGTCGCGCGGCGAGGAGGTCGTCGTCCGCGGCCTGTTCGCTCGAAGCCTCGACCTCCACCTCGTCCTTCGGCGCAGGGGCCGGGGGAACCTCGCGGGGGCGCTCCCGTTCCTCCGTCCCGAAGAGCGGCTCGAACAGGTACCCCTCGCCGTAGACGAGCTCGCCCCCCAGGTGCGCGCCGCCCCCGATGCCGAGGACGCTGAGGCCGAGCACGGCGAGGTAGGCGGTCGAGGACTGGCTGCTCGCTCGTGCCCGCTGCGCCAGGAACACCACGAGTACGCCGAGCACGGCTCCCGCGACGCCCGTCCAGCGGTGCCAGAACAGCAGGTCCGCGGCCGAGGACCCGGGTCCGTCGTGCTCCGCGTAGAGCCAGCCGCAGCCGGCAGCCACGACGGCGGACACCGCCCCGAGGCGCAGGCACGTCACGATGGTCTCCGACGGGACGCGCCGTCCGCGAAGGAGCTGCAGGAACGCCGCGACGAGCACGAGCGCGATCGGGAAGTGGACGACCAGGGGGTGGAGCCGGCCGAGGAACTGGAGCATGGTTGGAGTCGAGGAGAGCGGCGCCGCATGGTAGCGGCCGTTAGGATCTCCGCCCTCTTCTGGATGAAGCTCGAACGACTCTCCACCCCGGAAACGGTCGCGCGTCGAGGCGCGGACTTCGTCGTAGACGTGCTCCGGACGCGCCCCGAGGCGGTCCTGCTCCTGCCGGCGGGCAGGACTCCGGAGCCGCTCTACGCGGAGCTCGCGCGGCGGCAGCAGGCGGGCGAGCTGCACCTCGAGCGGGCGCGCTTCTTCCAGCTCGACGAGCTCGTCGGCGTCGGCCCCGCGGACGAGCGCGGCTTCCACCGCTTCCTGGTGGACCGCTTCCTGCGTCCGGCCGGACTGCGGCAGGAGCAGCTCCACGCCCTCGACGGCGCGGCCTCGGATCCCGACGAGGAGATCGCGCGGCACGGGGCGGCGCTCGAGGAGCTCGGGGGTGCCGACCTGTGCCTCCTGGGGATCGGGGGCAACGGCCACGTCGCGTTCAACGAACCCGGATCGGGACGTTCCGAGCGCGCGCGACGCGTCGAGCTGGCCGCGGCGACGCGCAATGGACTGCGCGCGGCCTTCGGGGGGGCCTGCCCGACCGAGGGCATCACGCTCGGCGTCGCGGAGCTGTTCGCCTCACGACGCGTGGTGCTCCTCGCCACCGGTACCGGCAAGGCGCGGGTCGTCCGCCGTCTGGCGGAGGGTCGGTCCCACGCCGACCTGCCGGCCTCGCACTTCCACGCGCACGAGGCGTTCCACGTCCTGGTGGACGAGCCGGCCTCGGCGGAGCTGGACTGAGCCCAGCGCCTCCGGGACCAACCCGGGCGGGAGTGCGCTAGAGCGAGCGGACGCGGATGTCCTTGTAGAACACGAGGTCGCCGTGGTCCTGGAACACGATGTGGCCACGCCGACGCTGGCCGTACTCCGGCATCGCGTCGAACTTGCTCGCCTCGACCAGCGCCTGCCAGTCGTCGGTCCACAGCTCGTACTCGACGACCTTGTGTCCGTTGAGCCAGTGCGTGACGACGCCGTCCTCGCAGACAAGCCGCCCGTGGTTCCACTCGCCGACCGGACGCGTGTGGTCCTTCTCGGGAGCGTGCAGGGCGTAGTTCGCCGCGGCGGACGTGCGCGGGTCGCCTCCGTCCCGGTGCCGGGTGTTGTCGAGGATCTGGTACTCGGGACCGGTCATGTAGGGCGCGCCCTGGTCCTCGGTGACGTGGAACATCACGCCGCTGTTCGCGCCCTCGGTCACCTTCCAGTCGAACACGAGCTCGAAGCTGCCCCACTGGCCCTTGGTCATCAGGTCTCCTCCACCGTCGACGCGCGCGAGGGCTCCCTCTTGGATCGTCCAGCCGGCGGGGACGGCGTCCTTGCGGTAGCCGCGGAACGCCTCGAGCGAAGAGCCGTCGAAGAGCGTCGTCCACTTCGGCTCGTGCGCGTGGCCCTGCTCGTCGTACCGCTCGCCGTCTCCGTCGGTGTCCGCGATGACGATGATGCAGCTCGAGGAGAGCGCGAGGAGGGACAGGAGGGCGAGTCGGAGCTTCATGAGGCTTGGGCGGTGCGAGACCGGCCGGGGTAGAAGAGGAACAGGAGGCCCAGGCAGACCAGGGCGGCCCACATCGGGATCGAGAAGAGCTTGGTCCAGTCCATCGGGGCGTCCTCGTCCGGCTTGGCGAGCTTCCCGATCCAGGTCGCCACCGGACTGCCCACCGCGATGCCGATGCCGACGATCACGAGGTTGAACAGGTTCTGCGCCGAGGCGCGCACGTCCGAGGTGGTCTCCTCGTCGACGACCATGAAGGCGACGAAGATGAAGCAGCCGAAGCAGAGGCCGTGGAGCGCGACGCCGAAGAGCACCGTCGCCAGGCTGTCGGTGTACGCGAACAGCGCCATGCGCGCGGCATAGGCCAGGAGCCCGACCGCGAGCAGCGTCTTGCGCGAGAGCTTCTTCGCGAAGAGCGGAATCAGGCCGAGCACCAGGATCTCCGACATCTGCCCGATCGTCATCAGCCCTCCACCGCCGACGCCGAACACCTTGTTGATGGCGTTCGCCGTGTCCCGCCCGTACTTCGAGAGGAAGTCGGAGGTGAACACGAAGTAGAACTGGTGGATGATCGAGACGGGCACCGCCAGGAGGAACAGCATGATCAGCGGCTGACGCTTCACCTCGGCGAGCGCCTCGAAGGTCGCGTTCTTCTCACGACCCTGAGCCGGCGGCGTGTGCGGCAGCGTGAAGCAGAACAGCCCCATCAGCACGCCGAGGAAGCCGGACAGGCGGAACGCGTCCGCGCGCCCCGCGTCCTGGGCCGCCTGCAGGACCTCCTCGGTCACGCCGGTCGGCGAGTGCTGGAACGCGAGCCACTGCCCCACCCCGATGCCGGCGACGATCCAGCCGATCGTCCCCCACAGGCGCACCTTGCCGAAGTCGCGGTCCCGGTCCGGCATGTGGTGGAACGCGAGCGAGTTCGTGAGCGCGAGCGTCGGCGCGTAGATCACGCCGTAGATCGCGGACAGGCCGAGGAACACCGGGAAGCTCTCCGTGACGGCGAGCAGCCAGACCAGGATCGCGCCGACCAGGTGACTGAAGGCGAGGAACCGCTCCGTCGCGAACCAGCGGTCGGCGACCTGCCCGGCGATGAACGGACCGAAGACCGCACCGAGCGCGCCGGCTCCGAGCACGAGCCCGACCTGGTCCAGCTCGAACTCGCGGTGGCCGAGCAGGAACGGATAGAGGATCGGAAGCCAGGCGCCCCAGATTGCGTACTGGAGGAACATCATCGTCGACAGACGGATGTTCAGGCCCAGGTCGAGCGGACGGGCGGTGGTGTCGCTCATGCTTCTTCCGACGGAGAGGGACGCAGGGGATCGCCCCGACTCGCCCGACGAGGGCTCCGGAGGCGCGAGCGCGACACCTTAGCCGCCGGGCGGCGTCCGGGCTAGGAGTCGGAGAACGCCGCGTCGAACGCGACGTTCGACTGCGCGAAGTCCAGCCTTCGGGTGAAGGCCGCGGCCTCCGCGGCACCGTGCTCGCGATCCATCATCGGGTCCTCCCACTCGACCGTCAGCGGCCCCTGGTAGCCCCCGTGGTTCAGCGCGCGGATCAGCGCCTCGAAGTCCACGCGACCCCGTCCCGGCGAGCGGAAGTCCCAGAAGCGGCCGTCGACGCCGAAGTCGGAGTGCCCGCCGAAGACGCCGAT
>CAZDYS010000313.1:0-5249 GCA_964509445.1 uncultured Planctomycetaceae bacterium | reverse complement strand
TCCTGTGGTTCCGATCGCGAGCGTCCGGACATCGTGCTGGTGACGCTCGACACGACGCGCGCGGACCGTCTCTCCTGTTACGGCTACGAGGTCGAGACGAGCCCGCGCCTCGACGAGCTCGCCGCCGACGGCGTGCGCTTCGACCGCGCGATCAGCCAGGCCGCCGTCACGCCCGTCGCCCACGCCTCGATTCTCACCGGGCGGCTGCCCTACGAGCACGGCCTGCGCGTGATGCACGGCGTGGTCGAGAACGAGCTCCCGAACGAGGCGCTGACCCTGGCCGAGGTCCTGCGTGCGGACGGCTACGCGACCGGCGCCTTCGTCAGCGCGTTCCCCGTCACCGAGAGCTTCGGGTTCGACCAGGGCTTCGACACGTTCGACGCGGAGTTCCTGCCGAGGAAGATCGATCGTCTGACGAACAAGAAGGGCGTCGTGCGCACCGGACGCGTGCAGCGTAGTGCCGGCGAGACCGTCGACCGCGCCCTCGCCTGGCTCGCGAAGACGCCGGCCCCGCGCTTCCTGTGGCTGCACTTCTTCGATCCACACGACGAGCAGCTCTTGCCGCCGCGCGAGTTCGTCGCCGCCTACGAGCCGCTTCCGACCGAGGAGCGCGAGCGCCTGCGCGCGATCTACGACCTCGAGGTGACCTACATGGACCGCGAGCTCGCGCGCGTGTGGGAGAGCTTCCGCGCCGAGGGGAGCTGGGAGCGGTCCGTCGTCGCCGTGACCGCGGACCACGGGGAAGGTCTCGGGGACCACGACTGGTGGACGCACGGAGTGCTCTACGAGGAGCAGATTCGCGTGCCCCTGATCCTGCGTGCACCGGAGCTCCCGCGCGGCGCCGTGGTCGACGCGATGGTGCGCACGATGGACGTGATGCCGACGTTGCTCGAGCTGGCCGGACTCCCGGAGAGCCGCACGCCGCCGATGGACGGGGTGAGCCTCGTGGGTCTCGCGCGCGGGGAGCGCGCCGAGATCCCGTTCGCCTACGCCGAGTCCGTGAACCGCCTGACCTACGGCTTCACGCCCACGATCCGGGACGAGAAGCACGAGATCCTCTTCACGATCACGGACGGTCGCTGGAAGTACACGCACCACCTGATCGAGCAGCAGAACAGCGAGCTCTACGACCTCGAGAACGATCCCCTCGAGACGCAGAACCTGTACGCGACCCGCCCCGACCAGGCGGAGCGCCTGCTGGACGAGCTGAAGCGACGTCCGTTCCTCCCGACGCGTCAGCTCGAGGAGACCGGGGCGGCCTCCGAGCACATCGAGATGCTCGAGGCGCTCGGCTACTCCGGCGGCTCCGGCGAGGAGTGAGGGTCAGCTGCGGCTCGGCTCGATGCGCTCGACCCGCACGATCTCGCACTCGAGGCCGCCGTTGATCACGCGCGTCAGGTCCGCCCGTCGGAATCCCAGGGCCTTGCGCAGCGCGTGCTCTCCGGTGAGCAGCGTCAGCGAAGAGCCGGCGGCGCGCTCGCGCAGCAGCGAGCCGAACGTCCGGTAGAGCGCCTCGACGTCCTCGCGTCCTCCGACGCGCTGTCCGTAGGGCGGGTTCGTGACGAGCTGCGCGTTCCACCCTTCGCGCGGCGCGAACGACGTCGCGTCGGCGACCTCGAACTGCACGGCGTCCTCGAAGCCGAGTACGCCCGCGTGCTCCTGGGCCTCCGCGACGCGCTCCGCGCTGCGGTCGGTCCCGACGAGCCGCAGCTTGCGCGGCAGCGGGCGGGCGCGACGCTCGGCCTCCTCGCGAAAGCGCGCGAAGGCCCGTGCGTCGTGTCCCGGGTAGCCCTCGAAGGAGAACCGTCGCAACAGACCCGGCGCGCGATCCGCCGCGACCAGCGCCGCCTCGAGCACGATCGTCCCTGTGCCGCAGAACGGGTCGACCAGCGGCGCTCGCCGGTTCCAGCCGCTGGCGAGCACCAGCGCGGCCGCCATGGTCTCCGAGAGCGGCGCGCGACCCTGGTGCACGCGCCAGCCTCGCCGGTGCAGGGAATGCCCCGACGTGTCGACCGAGAGCGTGAGCCGGTCCTCGTAGAGGTGCGCGTTGATGCGCAGGTCGGGGTCCTCCTTGTCGACCGACGGGCGCCGTCCGGTGCGCTCGCGGAACCGATCGACGACGGCGTCCTTCACGCGCTGCTCGATGAACTGCGTGTGCTCGACGGCCGAGGCCCGCGAGCGCGCGTCGACCATCAGCGTCCCCTCGGGCGCGACGTAGTCCTCCCAGGCGACGCCCTTCGCGGTCGCGTAGATCGCGTCCGGGTCCGGCGTCCGGGCGCG
Source organism: uncultured Planctomycetaceae bacterium (assembly GCA_964509445.1). Classification (GTDB taxonomy): domain Bacteria; phylum Planctomycetota; class UBA1135; order UBA1135; genus CAZDYS01. Next base: position 2,969 of record CAZDYS010000313.1, on the reverse strand, counting down.
CTCCACGCGCCGCAGCACGCGGATCGCGGTCCGCAGCCACAGGTTCGCCGTCCACTCGTCCCGGTGGTCGCCGTGGAAGGCGACCCCGCCCACCTGGCGCTCCAGGCGCTTCAGTCCGAGCTCCTTCGCCTCGCGGTGGAGGATCGGCTCGAGCCCGGGGGCACAGGTGGCGAAGTACGGCGTGCGGTCGACCATGGCGCGTGAGGATAGCGGGCTCACGCTAGACTCCTGCACCTTCCGGCACGCCCGGTGTCGCCATGTCCCCCGGAACCCCCTCCGTGACCCCGACCTCCACGTCGATTCCCACGATCCCTCCGCGCGCCGCCCTCGCCGCGCCGGACGCGCTGTGGATCGATCTCCGGAGTCCCGGGGAGTTCGCGGTGGACGCTCCTCCGGGCGCCCACAACGTGCCTCTGTTCGACGACGTCGAACGTGCCGTCGTCGGAACGCTCTACAAGCGACGCTCGCCCGAGGAAGCGTTCCGCGAGGCGCAGGACGCGACCCGCGCGAAGATCGCGGAGCTGGTCGGGAGCATCGCGGAGCTGGTCGGCTGGTCCGTTCCCCCGGTCGACCTCGCGCAGCGCGTGGACGCCATGTGCGCCGGAGGGATCGCGGGGCTCGAGAGCGAGCTGAAGCTCGCTTCGACCGACCGTGCGCCGGAGCGGGCCGTGGTCCTCTCCTGCTGGCGCGGCGGCCTGCGCTCCCGCAGCGTCGTGGCGCTCCTGCGGAGCCTGGGCCTCGACCGGGCGGTGCTGGTCGAGGGCGGTTACAAGGCCTACCGCGCCGAGGTGCGCGCGTTCCTGGAGACCTGGCAGCCACCGACGTCGTTCGTGCTGCGCGGACTGACCGGCGTGGGCAAGTCCCTCGTGCTGCGTGCGATCGAGCGGCTGCGGCCCGGCTGGACGGTCGACCTCGAGGCCCTGGCCGGGCATCGCAGCTCGATCCTGGGGATGGTCGGACTGTCTCCGGTCTCGCAGAAAGCGTTCGAGTCGCGCCTGCGCGTGCGCCTCGAAGCGGGCCTGCCCGGCCTCTGCGTGCTCGAGGGCGAGAGCCGCAAGGTGGGGGACACGATCCTGCCTCCCCGGATCTGGGACGCGCTGCAGGCCGGGACCTCCATCGAGCTGACCGCGACGATCCCGCAGCGCGTGGACGTCCTGATCGACGACTACCTCGCGCAGCCCGCGAACCGGGACCAGCTCGCGCGCCAGCTCCCGTTCGTCGAGGAGCGTCTGGGCGCGAAGTGGTCCGGCCGTCTCGTCGGGCTGCTCGCCGAACGGCGGGACGCGGAGCTCGTGGAGCTCCTGCTCGAGCACTACTACGACCCGCTCTACCGGCACTCGGAGCGAGGCTACCGCTACGCATTGCGCGTCGACGCCTGTCCTCCGGAGCGCGCGGCGCGCGAGATCGTGGACTGGATCGAGAGCCGGACCGCGGTCGCTCCGGGGCCCTGACCCCGAGGCGGGCGGGGAGAGCTCCCCGAGTCCGGAGGTCAGGACTCGGGGCTCGTTCCCGCGCGAAGTCGTCGGCGAGACCGGCCTCTGCCGTACCGATTCTCGCCCTTCGAGGTCCCACTATCCGCCGCCGCTGCCCGTGACTACGACGAGCGCGGTTTCCAGCCCCAAGGTCCCGGGACGGGACGAGGCGGCGGCGGCGGTTGCCCCCCCTGCACGGTCGCCCTATGTTGTGCGCCCCGATCGCGCGGAAACGGGAGAATCACGCCGTTTCCGCCCGAGAGCCCGCCTCCCATCCACCCCCACTCGCGGCCGCCTTCGCGGTCGAAGGCCTCGCCTCCATGTGCGGATTCATCGGTGTCTACGGTCCTGACGGAGTCGACGTCGCTTCCGAGATCTACGAGGGGCTGCTCGCGATCCAGCACCGCGGCCAGGACGCCGCCGGGATCACGACCTTCACGGACACGTTCCACCTGAAGAAGGGCGCCGGGCTGGTCCGGGACATCTTCGACGCCACCGACATGGAGCGTCTGCGCGGGAACCTCGGCGTGGGGCACGTGCGTTACCCGACGATCGGGGGCGGGAGCGCCGACGACGCGCAGCCGTTCCACGTGAACTTCCCGGTCGGCGTTGCGATGGCGCACAACGGCAACCTGACCAACTTCCAGGAGCTGCGCGACTGCCACGCGACGAGCACCGGCACCCGCCTCAACTCCACCTGCGACCTCGAGGTCCTCCTCTACGTGTTCGTCCGCGCCCTCTCCGAGCGCGTGAGGCCCGGACAGCTGGTGCAGGCCGAGGACGTGTTCGCGGCGGTCAAGGCGGTCTACGCGGAGGTCAAGGGCGCCTACTCCGTCGTCGCCGTGCTCCCCGACGTCGGCATGGTCGCGTTCCGCGATCCCTTCGGGATCAAGCCGATCGTCTTCGGCACGAAGCAGACCGAGGAAGGCGCCTGGCACGCGGTCGCGTCGGAGAGCGTGGTGCTCGACGTGGCGGGCTATGGCGACGTGCAGAACCTCCAGGCGGGAGAGGCGCTCTTCATCGGCAACGACGGCCAACCGGTCCGGCGCCGCATCGGTGAGAAGCCCCACCGCCCGTGCATCTTCGAGCTCGTCTACTTCGCGCGCCCGGACTCGATGATCGACGAGATCTCGGTCTACAAGACGCGCATCCGGTTCGGCCAGGCGCTGGCGCGGCAGTGGCGCGACATCGGAGCGCCCACGCCCGACGTGGTGATCCCGATTCCCGATTCCTCGCGCGACGCCGCCATGGCGATGGCGGGCGAGCTCGGCGTCCCGTACCGCGAGGGGCTGGTGAAGAACCGCTACATCGGGCGCACCTTCATCATGCCCAACCAGGGTGCGCGGCAGTCCTCCGTACGGCGCAAGCTCAACACGATCCCGCTCGAGTTCGAGGGCAAGGACGTGTGCCTCGTCGACGACTCGATCGTGCGCGGCAACACGGCGCGCCGGATCGTGCGCATGGCGCGCGAAGCCGGAGCCAAGCGGGTGTACATGG
>CAZDYS010000312.1:0-5280 GCA_964509445.1 uncultured Planctomycetaceae bacterium | reverse complement strand
GTAACGCAGGCCCGTCACGGCGAAGCCGTAGCTGCGGTGGACGGTCTCGGCCCAGACCTCGTCGATGCGCTTCGTCGCGGCGTAGGGCGAGAGCGGTTCGCCGATCGCCGCCTCGCGCTTGGGCAGCTCCGCCCGGTCCCCGTAGACGCTCGAGGAGGAGGCGTAGACGAAGCGCTCGCTCCCGGCCGTGCGCGCTGCCTCGAGCAGCGTCGCGAAGCCGACGACGTTGGCGTGGAAGCTCGCGAGCGGATCGGCGAGGGAGCGCGGGACCGACCCCAGCGCCGCCTGGTGCAGGACCAGCGGGGCCCCCTCGACCGCGGACGCACACAGCGCGGGGTCGGCGACGTCGCCCTCGAGCAGGCGGAACCGCGCCCAGGCCTCGTCCCCCACGAGTCCCGCGACCTCCTCGAGGTTGCTGCGCGAGCCGGTGGAGAAGTCGTCGAGGCCGGTGACCTCCTGGCCGAGCGTGAGGAGCTCCTCCACCAGGTTCGAGCCGATGAACCCCGCCGCTCCGGTGACCAGCCAGCGGCGCGGTGCCTGCCGCAGCCGCCCGCGCACCTCTTCCCAGCGCGAGCTCACAGGCGCCACGTCCGGGTCGAGCGCGGCAGGCGCGCGAGGTCGAGGCCCCAGAGCACGTCGAGCACGATGCGCGTGCCCTCTTGCGCGAGCTCCTCCGCCAGCGGCACCAGCTCCGCGTGCGGCACCGCGAGGATCAGCGCGTCGAGGCCCGTGAGCTCCTCGCGTCCGACCAGCTCCAGGCCGTACTCGGCGCGCGCGGCCTCGGGCGTCACGAGCGGATCGTGCACGAGGACGTCGACGCCGTACTCGGCGAGCTCGCGACAGATGTCCGGCACGCGGCTGTTGCGCAGGTCCGACACGTCGGGCTTGAAGGTCAGCCCGAGCACGGCCACGCGCGCTCCCTTCACGCCGCAGCCCTCCGCCACCAGGAGCTTGATGGCGCGCGAGGCGACGAACGACCCCATGCCGTCGTTGATGCGGCGGCCCGCCAGGATCACCTGCGGGTGGAAGCCGATCGCCTCCGCCTTGGAGGTCAGGTAATAGGGGTCGACGCCGATGCAGTGGCCGCCCACCAGCCCCGGGCGGTAGCGGTGGAAGTTCCACTTCGAGCCGGCCGCCTCGAGCACCTCCTTGGTGTCGAGGCCCATGCGGTCGAAGAGCATCGCGAGCTCGTTCACCAGCGCGATGTTCAGGTCGCGCTGCACGTTCTCGATGACCTTGGCGGCCTCGGCGACGCGGATCGAGGAGGCGGAGAACAACCCGGCCTCGACGACCGCGCCGTAGCACGCCTCGAGCACTTGCAGCGTCGCCTCGTCCTGCCCCGCGACGACCTTCTGGATGCGCTCGAAGGTGTGCTCGCGGTCGCCCGGGTTGATGCGTTCGGGCGAGTACCCGAGGGTGAAGTCCTCTCCGCAGCGGAGCCCGGACACCTCCTCGAGGAGCGGTCCGAGCACCTCCTCCGTCACGCCCGGATAGACCGTCGACTCGAGCACCACGACGTCGCCCCTGCGGAGGGCGCCGCCGACGATGCGCGCTGCGCTCTCGAGCGCCGCCAGGTCGGGACGCTTGTGCGCGTCGATCGGCGTGGGCACGGCGAGCACGTACAGGTCGGCGGCGGCGAGGTCCGCGGGATCGCTCGTCCAGCGCACGTCGGCGCGCCGCACCTCCTCCTCGGTCGCGGCGCCGGTCGGGTCGCGGCCGTCGGCCAGGGAACGAACGCGCCCCTCGTCGACGTCGAAGCCGATCGTGCGGGGGAAGCGGCGCCCGAAGGCGAGCGCGACCGGGAGTCCGACGTAGCCCAGTCCGAGAACGGCGATGGTTCGCATGGTGCAGACGCAGCGGCCGAGCGGGCGCGGGGAGACGATCGGCCGCGGGGGGACGACCCGCGGCCACGGAACGCTCGGGAAGGTGCGTTTCAGGCGGATGATAGCGACGCACTCCGCGGATCAAAGGTGCAGCGCATCGATCCGGGGAGGCGCTGCGACGCCCCGCGAAACGGGCACGACCTAGGACGTCGCATAAAACGACACTCGGGCGCCTCTCGACCTCCGCGCGCGGAGCGCAGCGCGCCTGCACGGTTTCGACTCCGGACCGGCGTGCTCGGCGACCGCTCCCGGTCGCGCGACACCGGGGAATGCCCGCCGCGGCACGGTTGCTCCGGAGGCGGGCAGAACGCAAGCTCTCTGCGCGCGGTCTTCGGCAGGACGCGCATGCGGACGCACGCCCCGCGCCCCGATCGATGACCCTTTCCGAGCGTTCTTCCCGCGCCGTCCTCCGGCCGCTCCCCCCCCAGCGCCTCGGCTCCCCGGCTTCGAGCCAATCCATGGCAGGCATGGACGGGAGTGGCACGGGAGGTCCCTACGCACGCTGGGGCCGTCGAGCGTTCACGCTGGTCGTCGTCCTCCTGGTCCTGCCCTTCGCGCTCGCGCTCGCGCTCCCCATCGCGCTGATCAACCTGGCGCTCTTCCGCGACCCGCGCCAGATCCTGTTCCGCCAGCCGCGCGTGGGCCGGGACGAGGAGGTCTTCCACATCCTCAAGTTCCGCACGATGCGCGAGACGCCGGCGGAGTTCGACTCCTGGAAGAGCGGCGCCGACCGGCTGCGCGTCACGCCCTTCGGGCGCCTCCTGCGGAACACGCACCTCGACGAGCTCCCGCAGCTCGTGAACGTCCTGCGCGGCGAGATGGACCTGGTGGGACCGCGGCCGGAGATGGTCGAGATCCACTCCTGGGCGGCGGACGCGATCCCCGGCTTCGAGCAGCGCTGCCGCGTGCGGCCCGGCATCACCGGCCTCGCCCAGATCACCCAGGGCTACGCGGGCATGGACGAGGCCGCCTACGCGGCCAAGCTGCAGGCGGACCTCGACTACATCCAGCGGCTGTCCTTCCGCGGCGACCTCGCGATCGTGCTGCGCACGGCGCTGTGGATGCTGGGCGGCAAGGGCTGGCGCCACGAGGGCCCCGCGCCGGCCATGAGCGTCGACGCTCCCGAGGATCCGGCGCCCGCTCGGTCTACGATGAAGCCATGGCCACGACCGGTTTCCTCTCCGACCCCCGATTCCTCGACCACGACACCGGCCCCGGGCATCCCGAGCGTCCGGACCGACTGAGAGCCGTCCTCGAGCGGCTCGAGACGGGAGGCATCGCCGGGGAGCTCGACCACCGGGCGCCGCGGCTCGCGACGCGCGAGGAGCTCGAGCGCGTCCACCCGGCGCAGCACGTGGATCGGGTCGAGACCACCTCGGGCCGCGGGCCGACCCACCTGGACGGCGACACCACCGTGTCCCCCGGCTCCTGGGACGCGGCGCGCCTCGCCGCCGGCGGCCTGATCGACGCGACCGAGCGCGTGCTCGACGGGACCTGGGACAACGCGTTCTGCACCGTGCGCCCGCCCGGGCACCACGCGGAGAAGGACCGCTCGATGGGCTTCTGCCTGTTCAACAACGTGGCGGTCGCGGCCGAGTCGCTGCGCCGACGCGGGATCGAGCGCATCGCGATCGTCGACTGGGACGTCCATCACGGCAACGGCACGCAGCACGTGTTCGAGGACCGCGCGGACGTGTTCTACGCGAGCCTGCACCAGTGGCCGCTCTACCCCGGTACGGGCGCGGCGCGCGAGCGCGGTCGCGGCGACGGCGAGGGCGCGACGCTCAACCGCCCGATGCCGGCCGGGTCGCGGGACGCGGACTGGGTGCGGGCGCTCGAGGAGTCCGTGCTCCCGGAGCTCGAGGCCTTCGCGCCGGAGTTCGTGCTGCTCTCGGCGGGCTTCGACGCGCACGTGCGCGATCCGCTGGCGGGCTGCGAGGTGACCGAGGACGGCTACCGCGCGATGACGCGCGGCCTGCTGGAGCTGGCCGACCGCTGCGCCCAGGGACGCCTCGTGTCGGTGCTCGAGGGCGGCTACGACCTCGAGGGCCTCGCGCTCTCCGTCGAGGCGCACCTGGAGGAGCTGCGCGCACACGGGGGGACGAAGTGAGGCTGAGCACGGACGACCACGACCGCGGCGTCGCCGGGATGACCTACGTCTACCCGGTCGTGTCGCGCCGTGCGCGCGGCGTGTCCGTCGGCGTCAACCTCAACCCGAACAACGCGTGCAACTGGCGCTGCGTCTACTGCCAGGTGCCCGGGCTGACCTTCGGCAAGGGCCCGCCGATCGACCTGGAGCTCCTGGAGGACGAGCTCACGCGCATGCTCGAGGCCCTCACCGTGGGCGACTACATGGAGCGGCACGTGCCCGAGGAGAGCCGCCGGCTGAACGACGTCGCGTTCTCCGGGAACGGCGAACCGACGAGCTCCCCGGAGTTCGCCGAGGCGGTCGCGCTCGCGCGGCGCGTGCGCGAGCGCCTCGCGCTCCCCGAGACGGTCCAGAGCGTGCTGATCACGAACGGCTCGCTCACCCACCAGGCAGCGGTGCAGCGCGGCCTCGAGGAGCTGCGCGAGGCGAACGGCGAGGTCTGGTTCAAGCTCGACGGCGGCACCGAGGCCTGGCTCGCGAAGTTCAACGGGGACCGCGCCGGCCTCGAGCGCCGCGAGGCGAACCTCGCGCACGCGGCGCGCTGCTGCCCCACCTGGGTGCAGACGATGATGCTGGCCTGGAACGGCGCCGCGCCCGGCGACGAGGAGCTCGAGGCCTACCTGGCCGTGCTCGGCCGCGCGCTGGACGCCGGGGTCTCCTTGCGCGGCGTCCACCTCTACGGACTCGCGCGCACGTCTCACCAGCCCGAGGCGCCGGAGCTGAGCGCGCTGCCGGCGGAGTGGATGGAGGCGCTCGCGGAGCGCATCCGCGCGCTGGGCCTGCGCGTCGAGCTGTCCCTCTGAGGCGCGCGCCTCGCTAGCGCCCGAGGCGCCAGCGCAACCCCCAGGTGAACTGCGGGAACAAGACCGTGTCCGCGTCCGACTCGCCGAAGAGCACCGACAGCTCCGGGCCCAGGTCCAGCCGGTCGCTGACGCGCACGCGCCAGCCGAGCCCGGCGCGCAGACCGAGGTACTGCTCCGCCTCGTCGATCAGGTTCGGCGCGCCGCGCGCCTCGAACCAGACCGCCGCCAGCGCGATCTCCCAGCTCGAGCGCGCCTCCGGCCAGACCACGTAGCGCAGCCCCGCTCCGGCCTGCGTGTAGTCGCCGGCCGGTCGGTTGCCGTCGTCCGACACGTCCTTGTCGTCGAAGGGCTGCTGGGCGACGTGGACCTCCGCGCGCAGGTCGCCCCCGCCGAGCCCTGCGACGCGCGCGTCGACCGCGACCTCGAGCCCGAGGTTCGGGAGCAC
>CAZDYS010000311.1:0-5317 GCA_964509445.1 uncultured Planctomycetaceae bacterium | reverse complement strand
AGCCGGCCCCCGCCCCGGAGACGCGACCGCAGCGGCCCGGTTCCGCGTGGCCCGCGTTCCGGCGCCCGCGGCTCGCCTCACCAGCGAATCGTCACGCCCGCCGTAAGGGCCGGCGGCATCGGCGCCGGCACGTTCGGCAGGTCCCCGGTCAGCTGGAACCCGACCTCGACCTGGGCCGGCGGCAGCGGGGTGCGCAGGTGGTTGTGCATCTGGGTCACGAGCGGCTGGCCGTCCGGGTTGAACTCGGCCTCCTTCAGCACGCCGTAGGCCTTCCCGATGTTCTTCTCGGCCGCCTCGAACACCTTCGCGACGTCCTTGGCCTTCGCGGGCTGCACCAGGCTGATCCCGACGAACACGCGGTACTGGCGATCGTCGATGCTCGCGCGCACGTTGAGGTAGGGCTGGCTCCCGAAGATCTCGATGCCCTCGCCCAGCTTCGCGAGCGCTTCGACCTTCGCACTCCCCTGCCCCTTCGTGTCGATGCTCGCTCCGGCCGCCAGGCGCCAGGAGTCCGTCTCGATGCTGGCCTCGATCGCCGCCTTGGCCTTCTCGAGCGTCGTCGAGAACTCCGCCACCAGCTTCACGCGCGCGGACTCGGTCTTCGCCGCGTAGATCAGCTTGGCCTTCGCCTCGAGGTCCTTCTGGTAGTTCGAGCGCAGCGCGGCCACGAACTTCAGGTCGCTGCCCTTCTGCTTCGAGATCACCTCGAGGGCGGCGTCCAGACGCTCGAGCGTGGCCTTCACCTCGCCCTTGACCACCGTGCCTCCCGAGGTCTTGCCCGAGGCCTCGATCTTCCCCTCGAGCTTCTCGGCGGTCGCCACGAGCTCCGCGAGCACCTTCAGGTCCTTCTTCTCGAAGGCGACCTTCACCTGCGCCTCGAGCTTGTCGTAGTCGGACTTGAGCTCCGCGGAGAGCTTCTTCAGGCCCTTCTCCTCGTTGGAGTACTCGATCTGGGCGTGGAACGACTTGAGGGACGCCTCGGCGCGCACCGCCAGCTCGTCGTAGGTCGCCTGGATCTTCGCCTTCAGCGCCTTCTCTTCCGCTTCGTCCCCGGTCAGCTTGCCCTGGCGCGCCTCGAGCTCGAGCAGGAGGTCGAGCCCGTTCTTCAGGACGTGCAGCTTGCCGTCGAACTTCACCGCGTCGCCCTTGGTCTCGAGCGCGAGCTCCAGCTCCTTGGTGTTGAGCTTCAGCTTGCTGCCCTTCCCCTCGACGTCGGCCGACAGGTCCACGCTCTTGGAGCCGACGCTCATGGCCGCACCGGACTTGGTCAACAGGAGGGTGAACCCGTCCCGCTTCACGCGCACCCCGCTCGGCAGCTCCGCGACGTACTCGGCGATCCGCGCCTCGAGCTCGTTCAGGACGCCGTCGCCCAGGCTCTGCAGCGCGTCCGCCGATCGGATCTTGTGCTTGGTGAAGTAGTCCTCGACGAGCTTCGCCACGACGTCCGCGTTCTTGACGACGTACTCCGGGCGCAGGTAGTTGCCGGGCTGCTTCGGGAGGCGGTCCTTGACCGTCGTCAGGACGTCCGTCGCGCTCATCTGCTCCAGACGGCCCGCGCCGATCCCGTCCAGTACCCCGTTCACCGAGCGCACGAGCATCTGGCTGACGTCCTTGTCGTCCACCTCGCGCTTCGCGAGCAGCTTGACCATCTTGTCCAGCCAGACGTCGACTTCCTTCGGGATGTCCCCCATGCCTCTGCCCTCCTGTTCCTCTGCGGTCTGCGAGCCGCCCCCCAGCGGGCGTCTCAGCACGTTAAGCGCGAACGGGCCCCCGCGTCGGCCAGAAAATCCTGCCGGCCGCCCTGGAGGGACCCCTGGCCTCGTCCCGACGAGATCCGCGGTTTGGTTGTATTTTTTGGCGGAGGAGCCCCCTCTCCCCTCACGGGTCTCTTCTTCGTTCCCACATCTGCCTGCCTCTTGCCATCGCCATGAGACGACTGCTCCCGTTGACCTGCACCTCCCTGCTCCTCGCGCTCGCGCCGCTCGCCGCGACGGCCCCGCGGCCCGCCGACGGCACCCTGTCCCTCGAGGTGAGCCCCAGCCCGGGCCCGATCTCGGCCGGGACCATGGCGACCTTCACCGCCACCGGGACTCCCGGTAACTTCCTGCTCTTCATGGTCGACCTGGAGCAGGGGCCGTCGCAGCTCCCGTTCCTCGGCGGCATCGACATCGACCTCGCGCAGGGTCCGTTCTTCAACACGCTCTTCCGGGTCATCGGCCCGGACGGGACGGTCTCGGTCCAGTGCGTCGCCGAGTGCGACGACGTCGCGATCCTCGGACAGAAGGTCTTCGTCCAGGCCGTCTCGCTGAACCGTGCGACGCGCGACATCTGCACCTCCAACGTCTCCTGCGTGACCTGGGAGAACGACGGCGTGTGTGATCCGGAGCCGAACTGCCTCGTGATCATGGACGAGGACACGCTCGACGAGGACATGCGCGACGTGATCTTCTTCGCCGACCAGAACGGCGTGACGCCCGACGTGCTCATCAACGAGGATCGTCCCACGACGGGTGCGAACCCGCCGCTGCGCTGGAACGAGCTCGGCGTCGGCGACATCGCGCTCATCCCCGGAGGCCAGGTCAACGACGAGGGCATCTTCGCGCTGCCCGAGGACCCGCCCTTCTCGATCGCCGATTACGTCGCCGGCACGGTCCCTCAGGACCAGCTCGACGAGATCCGCGACGTGATGCCGCTGCGCGACCAGGAGCTCTACAACCTGATCGGCCGGACCTGCACCGCGCTGGTCTATGACAGCGACATCAGCAGCGTGAACTTCGAGCCGCTGCAAGCCAGCCTCCAGGGCGAGCGCCTCGGCCTGTTCACCTTCACGGTGCTCGCCGTCGAGGTCCCGATCTGCCTTCCGAGCGCCGGATCGAGCTCGAGCCTCTACAGCCTCTGGGTTCGCGTCGAGGAGCCGGTCGTCCCGACCGAGTCCTACACCGTGCCGCTGTTCGACCACGCGCCCGATTCCATCCAGGCGCACACCTACACCTACGACGGCACGACGCTGACGGTCGAGGGCGAGAGTCAGTTCTCCGACGCCCGCATGACCCTCTCGATCGACGGCCCCGACGGCGGCTGTGACCGCGCGGTCGAGCCGTTCCTGCTCGAGCAGGAGATGACGCCGATCGGCGGTAACCGCTGGCGCTACACGCTCGACACGAACGTCGACCTCACGGGGCGCCGCCTCAAGCTCTCGACCGACCGCGGTGGCGCGGACAACGTGAACATCGAGAGCAACTGACCCCAGGCTCCGCCGGTTCGCGGGGGACGAGGACGCCAGCTGACGGGCGCCCTCGTCCCCCGCGCTCGTTCAGCCGACGCGCTCGATCCCCCAGGCGACGACGTCGATCCGTCGCGCGAAGTGGACCCGCTCCGGGGGCCCGGAGAGCTCCAGCCCCAGCGGGGTCGCCAGGGTGTCGTGCTCGACCTCGATCTCCGCAGGCTGGAGCGGCCAGCGCGCGTGGTGCACATCGCCCCGGTAGACGCGACCCTTGCGGTCGGCCGAGTACAGGCAGTAGCGCTCGGTCAGCCACTCGTCCAGGGAGCCCGGCGCGACGTCCAGGAGATCTCCGGTCGGGCGATAGCGCGCGACCAGGCCGCCGGGACGCGTCGCGCTCCGGCGCTCGCTCTCGTAGCGGAAGCCGTCTCCCTCCGCCTGCATGCGCATGCTCGCGAGGAAGTACGGCAGGTGGAACGCCGTGCGCGCGACCCACACGGGCAGGCGCTTCGGCACGTCGAGGCTGAAGAACCAGACGCCGGGCTTTCCCTCGGCTCGCACGTAGGTGCGCAGGTTCAGCTCGGGGAAGGCCGAGAGGCCGGGCACCGGCGGGACGAACCGCGGCGCGACGTGGCTCATCCGGAACGGGACCACGCCGAGCCAGGCGGTTCCGTCCCAGGTGTCGAGTTCGAGCCCGGGGGGAACGTGCGGTCGCAACGCCTCCGCCGGCACGGGCCAGTGCGCGAAGGCGAGATCGAGCCAACGCATGCCCAGGATCCACGGGCCGCGCGGAACGGGCCAGGGTCGGTGGTCGGTCTTCGAGAGCGGGTCCAAGGAGAACGCGGCGGGATCGTCGCCGAGGGGACAGGATGCCAGAGTCCAGCCTCCCAGCGGCGGCAAAGGCGGCGGAGGTGCCCTATCCTCCGCTCATGACGAAGTCGCCGGACGAACAAGGAGGGAGCATCGAGCGCGGGCGGCGCCCGACGGTCGAGCCGCCGCGCAGCGTGCTGCAGGAGGTCGCGAACCGCACCGGCGAGGTGCCCCGGGTCTCGCTGCGCGAGGAGGACTCGGCGGAAGGCGGCGCGCCGCCGATCGACCCCCGGTCCGACGAACGCACCTCGCTGCCGACCGGGCGCAACGCGTACCAGGTCCTCGGCGAGATCGCCCGCGGGGGCATGGGCGTCGTCCTGCGCGCCCACGACGCGGACCTCGGCCGTGACGTCGCGATGAAGGTGCTGTCCCGGCGACTCGCCGACCGCCCCGACGTGATCCAGCGCTTCGTCGAGGAGGCCCAGGTCGGCGGGCAGCTCCAGCACCCAGGGATCGTCCCCGTCTACGAGCTCGGGATGATGGCCGACGAGCGGCCCTACTTCACGATGAAGCTCGTCAAGGGCCAGACGCTCGCGATGCTGCTGGCGGAGCGCGCCACGCCCGAGACCGGTCGACGGCGCATGCTCGACGTGTTCCTCAGCGTGTGCCGGACCGTCGCCTACGCGCACTCCCGCGGCGTGATCCACCGCGACCTCAAGCCGGCCAACGTGATGGTCGGCAAGTTCGGAGAGGTCCAGGTCGTCGACTGGGGGCTCGCGAAGGTGCTCGCGCGCGGCGGTGTCGCCGACGAACGCCACGCGCGCGAGGAGCGCAGCGAGCTCACGCTGCTGGAGACCGTGCGCAGCGACGGCTCCGGCTCCGGCACGGACTCGATGGTCGGGTCCGTTCTGGGCACGCCGGCCTACATGCCCCCCGAACAGGCCTCCGGACAAGTCGACCGACTCGACGAACGGACGGACGTGTTCGCGCTCGGCGCGATCCTGTGCGAGATCCTCACCGGAGTTCCGCCCTACGGAACCGAGTCCGACGAGACGCTGATGCGCGCGGCCCAGGCAGAGCTGGACGACGCGCTCGAGCGCCTGGACGACTGCGACGCCGACCCCGACTTGGTCAAGCTCGCGCGCCAGTGCCTGGTCGCGGCGAAGGCCGCGCGCCCGCGCAACGCCGGCGTCGTCGCGGACCAGGTCGAGGCGCACCTGGCGTCCGTCGAGGAACGTGCTCGGGCGGCGGTCGTCGAGGCCGCCGAGGCGCGCGTGCACGCGGAGG
>CAZDYS010000310.1:0-5345 GCA_964509445.1 uncultured Planctomycetaceae bacterium | reverse complement strand
GAACATCACCGCCACGTGGTCGGCGATCTCGGCGATCACGCCCAGGTCGTGGGTGATGAAGAGGATCGACATGCCGCGGGTGTCGCGGAGCTTGCGCAGCAGATCCAGGATCTGGGCCTGGATCGTCACGTCGAGGGCCGTGGTCGGCTCGTCCGCGATCAGGACGTCGGGCTGGCACGCGAGGGCCATCGCGATCATCACGCGCTGGCGCATGCCACCGGAGAGCTGGTGCGGATACTCGTCGACGCGCTTGTCCGCGTTCGGGATCTCCACCAGCTCGAGCATCTCGATCGAACGCGCGCGCCGCTGGGCCTTGCTGAGGTCCGTGTGGTACTGGAGCGTCTCGTCCAGCTGCCAGCCGATGGTGAAGACCGGGTTCAGCGAGGTCATCGGCTCCTGGAAGATCATCGCGATCTTCGCACCGCGCACGTCGCGCATGGCCTTCTCGTCGAAGGCCATCAGGTCGTCGCCCCGAAAGCGCACGCGGCTCGCCGGTCCGTAGCGCGTCACGTGGTCCGGCAGGAGCCGCATGATGGACTTGGACGTCACGGTCTTGCCGCAGCCCGACTCCCCCACGATCCCGAGCGTCTCGCCGGCGAACACGTCGAAGGAGACGTCGTCGACGGCCGTCACGACGCCGCGGTCGGTCTTGAAGGAGGTCGTGAGGTGCTCGACCTCGAGGATGGGCTTGCGCTCGCTCATACGTGCTTCGGGTCGAAGGCGTCCTGGAGCGCGTCCGACAGGATGTTGAAGGCCAGCACGAGCGTGAACATGAAGAAGGTCGCCGCCCCGATCTGCCACATGAAGCCGGAGATGACCTGCTGGCGTGACTCGTTGATCATCACGCCCCAGGACGGCTCGTTCTTCACGCCGAGGCTGAGGAACGAGAGGATCACCTCCGCCTTGATCGCACCGATGAACAGCAGCGAGAAGTTGATGAACATCAGGTGCGTCGTGTTCGGGATCACGTGCTTGGCCAGGATGCGCAGCCGCCCGTAGCCGACCGCGGTGGCCGCCTGCACGTACTCCAGCTCGCGCAGCTTCATCACCTCTCCGCGGATCACGCGGCACGGCCCGATCCAGAAGGTCATGCAGAAGGACGCGTAGACCGGGATGAGGGTGCCCTCGTAGGGACTGCCCAGGAACATCGCGGCGAGCACCATCAGGAGCACGATGTAGGGGATGGCCGAGAAGGTGGAGTACAGCCACACGATCGCGTGGTCGACCCAGCCTCCGAAGAACGCCGCCGCACCCCCCAGCAGCGTGCCGATCAGCACGGACACGAGCGCGGACACCAGCCCGATCTGGACGGCGATCTTCACGGAGTACAGCGCGCGCAGCAGGATCGAACGGCCCTGGACGTCGGTCCCCAGCTGGAGTGCGAGCCGGCGGTAGGTCCCCTGCCAGCCCTCGGGCTCCTGGAACAGCCCCGCGATCGCGCCCTCGACCTCCGCGAGACGCTCGTAGTTCGAGGGGTCCTCGTCGAAGGTCTCCTCCTCCAGCACCTCGTAGAGCTCCTCGAAGGGCTCGTACAGCTCGTCGAGCAGCTCGCCGATCTCGTCCGGATCCGTGCTGACCGCCTGCAGCCCGAAGATGTCGACGTTCGCGAGCGCGGTCTCCGGCTCCCGACGCTCGAGCGCCCCCTCGATCTCCTCGAGGTAGAACTCGAGGTAGTGCATGCGCTGCTCCGCGGTCGGCTCCTCGAACCAGCCGACGACCTCCTTCGGGCCGACGCGCGCGAACGCGTCCTCCTGCGTGATCAGGCCGAAGAGCCCGACCGCGGCGGCGAGGACGAGGTACACCCCGATGACCGCCATGGACACGATCGCCAGGCGGTCGCGCAGGAGCTTCTTGACGCCGCGGGAGCGCAGGAACCGACGGATCACTGGAGCCTCACCCGCGGATCGACGAGCGCGTAGAGCACGTCCGTCAGGATGACGGTCAGGATGAACACGCCGGCGAAGATCGCCACCAGGCACTGCGTGACCGGGAAGTCGTTGTTGCTGATCGCCTGGTACAGCTCACGACCGATCCCCGGGATGTTGAAGTAGACCTCCAGGAGCAAGGACCCCATCACGAGGAAGGGCAGCGTGATCATGACGCGCGTGATGATCGGGATCATCGCGTTCTTGAGCATGTGCACGAACATGATCTTGCGCTTGGAGGCGCCCTTCGCGCGTGCCGTCGTGATGTAGTCCCGGCCGGTCTCCTCCACCATCACCGCACGGTAGAAACGCGTGTCGTAGCCCATCGACACGATCGTGGAGATCAGCACCGGCAGCAGGCAGTAGAGCTTCCAGTTGGCGAGGCCGGGTTCGTAGCCGTGAACCGCGAACAGCTCGGTCTCCAGGTACTCGTTCAGGACGTAGGCGCCCCAGTACTGGCCGAAGATGATGTAGACGAGGAAGCTGATGCTCATGCCGAGCACCGCCCCGATCATCATCACCTTGTCCGGCAGCCGGCCGCGGTAGTACGACGAGAGGATCGCGATCGTGATCGACACCAGCGACGTGAAGAAGAGGGCCGGCACGGTGATCGAGAGGCTCGGCACGATCGCGTCCCCGATCAGGTCCTCGACCGTGCGTCCCTGCTGGGCCCAGCTCTCCACCTCGAAGTCGAACGTGACCAGGTCCCCGAGGAACGCGAAGTACTGCTCCACGAACGGACGGTCGAGGCCCATCGCCGCCTTCTTCAGCTCGTAGGCCTCCTGGTCCGCGCTCTTGCCGAGGAAGCCCCAGACGGGGTCGTTGACCCGCAGCGCCCCCATCAGGAGCAGCAGGATCCCGAGATAGACGGGCACGTTGTAGAGCAGCCGTCTCGCGATGTAGGCCCACATGGGAGGCTCGAGGCGGGGTCAGACCGACGGGGTCGTGGAGGGGACGGAACAGGCGGGCCGACTCAGCGCTTGCTGGCGTCCACGTCGAGGTACTTGACCCAGTTGTAGAAGGTCTCGTCCGGCTTGAAGTTCCGGAGCGCCGGGTTGACCAGGTAGAAGCGCGTGCGCGCCATCGAGCCGATGAAGGGCGTGTCCGCCATCACCATGTCGCGCATCTTCTCGTAGAGCGCCGTGCGCTCGGGCGAGGGCGGCATCGTCACGATCTTCTCGTAGAGCGGGTCGAACGCGGCGTTCTTGTAGTTCATCCGGTTCGAGCCCGGCGACTCGTTCGGACCGTAGAACAGCTGCAGGTTGTTCTCGCCGTCCGGGTAGTCGGAGCTCCAGGCGTAGGAGAACATCGGCGCCTTCTTCCGCGTCACCGTGTCGATCAGCTGCGCGAAGTTGAGGATGCGCACGTTCAGCTCGACGCCGATCTTCGCGAGCTGACGCTTCAGGAGCTGGGCCTGCTCGGGGATGTTGCCGCTGCGCGAGACGTAGTAGTCGATGACCGGCAGGCCCTCACCGCCCGGATAGCCCGCCTCGGCCAGGAGGGCCTTCGCGCGCTCCACGTCGTGGTTGAGCCACGAGACCGGCCCCTTGCCGTCCTCCGGGTAGCCGTCGAGTCCGGGCGGGATCATCCCGTCGTAGAGCACGTTCGTGGAGTTGTAGAACGTGCTGTCGAACTCGTAGAGGTCCGTCGCGAGCGCGATCGCCTGCCGCAGCTTCTTCTTGTTCTCGGAGTAGCCGCCGAGCAGCTCGTCCTCCATGTTGAAGGCGCGGAAGATGAAGTCGAGCAGCGGCACCTTGTGCGCCACGACGCCCTTCTCCTTGAAGTCCTTCTTCAGGCGGCGCGAGCGCTTGTGGAACGCCTCCAGGTAGTTCTCCGCCGGGACCTGCGTGTAGTCGAGGTTCTTCGCCTGGAAGTCGAGCCACATCGGGTTCTCGACGACGAAGGTGGTGATCTCGATCCGGTCCACGAACGGGATCGGCTTGCCGGCCGGCAGGTGGAAGCCGAACTCCTCGTCCTCGGGCATCCACTCGGTCGGATAGGTCTCTCCGCGCCAGGTCGGGTTGCGCACGTAGGTGAGGCTCTTGCCCTCGACCCACTCCTCCAGCACGAACGGCCCGGTCCCGACCGGGTTGCGCGCGAAGGCGTCCCCGTAGTGCTCGACCGCTTCGCGCGGCACGATCGAGAGCTGGAACATCGGGAGGCGCCACAGGAAGCTGTACACCGGCTGCGCCAGCGTGATCGTGAAGTGGTGGTCGTCGATCTTGTGGAAGCCGGCGACCTCGGCCTCGTAGTCGAACGCCTCCCCCGCCTTCACGCGTTCGGCCTGCGCGTCCTTGTAGGCGTCGAAGCCGGCGATCATCTCCTTCAGGAGCCACCAGCTCTTGAGCTCGTAGCGCGGGTCGGCGAAGCGTCGGAAGGAGTAGAAGACGTCGTCCGTGACGAGCTCGCGCCCCTTGCCACCCTCGAAGCACGCGTCGTCCTGGAACCGGATGCCGGAGCGCAGCTCGAAGGACCAGGTCAGCCCGTCCTCCGTCGTCGGCATCTTCGTGAGCAGGAGCGGCTCGAGCTCGTAGGGCCGCTTCAGGTACTTGTACTGCAGCAGCTGCTCGTAGACCGGCACCGTCGAGCGGTTGTCGTAGGTCGTCGAGCCCATGATCGGGTCCAGCGAGCCCGGGCCGCTCGAGCGCATCGGGAGCTGGAGGACCTTCTCGTCGTTCGCTGCTCCGGGACCGGCACCAGGCACCGGCAGGGGTTCCGCCGATCGCCCGGCGAGGGCGAGCGGAGCCAGGAGGGACAGGGTGCACGCGAGGAAGGACACTCTGGTCACGGACATGAGCAGCGAACTCGAGCTGGGGGGTTCCGGGGAGAGGAGAGAGCGGGAGGGGCGCTCGGGGGAGCGAGCGGCCGTGCAAAGAGCGCGCCAGGACGCGTCGTGGGCGTCCGGCGGGCTCCGCGGGAGCGCGTCGGCGCTCGCGGGATGCCGCAAAGGATGGTACCGCGCACGCCGCTCCCCACGGTCATGTTTCCGTTCGCCCCGGGGCGCCCGGAACGGACGGCGTCGCCTCCAGGAGAGCGCGCGTGTAGGCGTGCTGCGGACGCTCGAGGACGTCCTCCGCGAGGCCCTCCTCGACCAGGCTCCCGTCCCGGAGCACGCAGATGCGGTCCGACACGTGGCGCACCACCGAGAGGTCGTGGGTGATGAACAGGTACGCGAGACCGAGGCGCTCCTGCAGCGCCTGCAGCAGGTTCAGGACCTGCGCCTGGACCGACACGTCGAGCGCACTGACGGCCTCGTCCAGGACGACCAGGCGCGGCCGCGTGGCGAGCGCCCGCGCGATGCCGATGCGCTGCCGCTGGCCGCCGGAGAACTCGTGCGGATAGCGAAGCGCCGCCTCGCGCGGGAGGCCGACCTCGTCGAGCAGCGCACGCGCGCGCTCGGCCAGCTCCCGCCGCCCCAGC
>CAZDYS010000309.1:0-5373 GCA_964509445.1 uncultured Planctomycetaceae bacterium | reverse complement strand
CCGCAACGTGCCGGTGCGCCACAACATCATCGGGCTCCTGACCGAGGCGGCCTCCGTCAACATCGCCTCGCCGATCTGGGTGCCGAAGTCCGAGCTCTCCGCCCCGCGCGGGCTCGGGGGATACGCACCCTCGAACCGTTTCCCCGAGCCCTGGCCCGGTGGCTGGTGGCGCATCCGCGACATCATCGACTACGAGCACGGGTTCGCACGCTCGCTCCTCGGCAGCATCGCGCGCGAGCCGCGGCTGTGGCTGGAGAACGCGCTCGACGCCGCGACGCGCGCGGTCGAGGCGGCGGACTACGACGCGCCGCGCGCCTGGGTTCTGCCGAGCTCGAACCCCGACGTGGCGGCCACGCGCCGACTCGTGGACTCCTTGCTGCTCGGCGGGGTCGAGGTGCACGTCGTCGACGGCGTGTTCGAGGCGGACGGACGCGTCTGGCCTCCGGGCTCGATCGTGATCCTGCGCGGCCAGCCCTACGGCCAGCACGTGAAGGACCTCATGGAGGTGCAGCGCTACCCCGAAGGGGATCCGCCCTACGACGTCGCGGGCTGGACCCTGCCGCTGCTTCTCGGCGTGCACCGCGTCGAGGTGATGGAGTCCTTCGACGAGCTGTCGCTGCGTCGCGTGACCACGCCGGCCGAGGCCGTGGCCGGTTTCCCCGCGCGCGAGGGGAGCGGAGCGACCTCCTCGCGCAACGGCGACGCCTGGATCGCGGCCTTCCGCAGGCTCCTCAACGGAGAGCCGGTCAGCCTCGTGGTCGACGAGGAAGAGGGCGCGGACGGCGAGGAGGCGAACGCCGAGGAGCCGAGCGACGCGCCCGAGGCCGTGGGGCACTTCGTCCCGCGGATCGAGGGACCACTGGCGGCTTCCAGCGTCCCGCGCGTCGGCCTCTACGCGCCCTGGTCCGGCAGCATGGACGAGGGCTGGATGCGCTTCGCGCTCGACTCCTTCGGCGTCCCCTTCGTCACCGTGCGGAACGAGACCCTGCGCGCCGGCCAGCTCGCGGAGGTGTTCGACGTCCTGTTGATCGCGAGCATCTGGGGCGGGCAGCTCGACCGCGGGCGCAGCCCTGGAAGCGTGCCGCCGGAGTACACCCGCGGGCTGGCTCCGGAAGGCGCCGCGGCGATCGAGGAGTTCGTGCGCGAGGGCGGCAAGGTCGTCGCGGTGGGCAGCTCCGCGCAGTGGGCGATCGAGCTGTTCGACCTCCCGCTCGAGGACGTCACCCGCGGCGACGGCGACTTCTCCTGTCCCGGCAGCGTGCTGCGCACGATCCCCGCGGACCACGTGCTGACGACCGGTCTGCCCTCGTCCCTGCCGATCTTCTTCTCGCGCTCGGCCGCCTGGACCCTCGGAGACGCGAAGGAGGACGGCACGAACGGCGAGCGCACGATCGAGACGCTGCTCCGCTACGCGCCGACGCGGGTGCTGCTCTCGGGCTGGATTCGCTCCCCGGAGGTCATCGCCGACCACGCGGCCTGGGTGGCGGCCAGCCACGGCAAAGGACGCGTCCACCTGTTCGGGTTCCGGCCGCAGTACCGCGGCTGGTCGCAGGGCTCGTTCCAGCTCCTGTTCCGCGCGATCCTGTTTTGAGCCTCCTCGCGCGCGCCGGGCTGCTCGCCGCGCTCGTCCTGTCGAGCTGCGGCGTGACCCACGTCGACGACCTCGCGCTCCCGCCGACCTACGAGGTCGAGTTGCGCAAGACCTGGTACGTGCGCGACGAGGTCCCGCGCACGGAGCGCAGCGTGCGGCTGTACTCCGACGGTCGCATCGTCACCCACGGCGCGGAGCGCAGCTGGTTCCGCGACGGGCAGCTCGAGAAGGAGCTGACCTTCGACGACGGCGTGCCGACCGGGGTCTGGCGCACCTGGTACCCGGACGGCTCGCCGCGCTCCGAGCTCGAGATGGGGGAGGAGCCGCGACCGATGCGCTTCTGGTACGAGGACGGAACGCTCGAGGCCGAGGGACAGGGCGTGCTGGGCGTGCGCGAGGGCCTGTGGACCTACTACCACCGGAACGGTCGCATCGCGTCGACCGGTCCGTTCCGCGCGGGCGTCGAGGAGGGGCACTGGCGCTACTTCGACGCCGAGGGGAACCTCGAGGAAGAGGGCCGCTACGAGAAGGGTCGCCGGACCGGCGTCTGGGAGCGTCCGCTGCCCGCGCCGGACGCGCCCGGTCAGTAGGGCACGCGGTCCTCGTTCGCTGCCCAGGCGCGGAACGGGCGCCCGAAGTCGACGGTCACGTCGTGCTGCATCGGCAGCTTGCGCTCGGCGGGGTCGCAGGTGATCTCGCGGTAGAACTCCGCGTCCGCGAAGCCGGCGTCGGCGGCGTCGTGACGCGTGGCCGCGAACACGACCTGGCGGACGCCGGACCACAGCGCCGCTCCGAGGCACATCGGGCACGGCTCGCAGCTCGTGTAGAGCACGGCCTCTCCGAGGTCGTGGGAGCCGACCTTGGCGCAGGCGGCGCGGATCGCGACCACCTCCGCGTGGGCCGTCGGGTCGTGGTCGCGCGTCACGCGGTTCGACCCCTCGGCGATCACGACGCCGTCCTGCACGACCACGGCGCCGAAGGGGCCGCCGCCGGTCTTGGCGGACTCCGTCGCGAGCTCGAGCGCGCGTTCGAGGAACCTGGACATCGCCCGAGAGCCTAGCGATTACAGTGGCCGCGATGGAGGGTGCCCCCGAGCTCCGAATCGTCCAGAGCGACAATCTGCCGTTCCTGCGAGCGGCCGCTCCCGAGAGCTACGAGCTGATCTACGTCGATCCGCCGTTCAACACCGGCAAGCGGCAGCGGCTCAAGAGCCTCGAGACCGTGCGCGACGAGGACGGAGATCGCACCGGGTTCGCGGGCAAGCGCTACCGCTCGCGCGTGCGCTCGGAGATCGGGTACGAGGACGCCTACGACGACTACCTGGCGTTCCTCGCCCCGCGGCTGGAGGAGGCCGCACGGCTCCTCGTGCCGACCGGCAGCCTGTTCGTGCACCTCGACCCGCGCGAGGCGCACTACGTGAAGGTGTTCCTGGACGGGCTGTTCGGTCGCGCCTCTTTCCAGAACGAGATCGTCTGGGCCTACGACTACGGCGCGCGCACCCGCAAGCGCTGGTCGGCCAAGCACGACACGATCCTGTGGTACACGCGAGATCCGGCGGACTACACCTACCGCTACGACGACATCGACCGCGTGCCCTACATGGCGCCGAAGCTCGCCGGCAAGGCCAAGGCGGCGCGCGGCAAGACGCCCACGGACGTCTGGTGGCAGACGATCGTGCCCCCGGGCGGGAAGGAGCGGACCGGCTATCCCTCCCAGAAGCCGCTCGCGATCCTGGAGCGCATCGTGCGGGTGCATTCCCATCCCGGAGATCGGGTGCTGGACTTCTTCGCCGGGAGCGGCACGACCGGGGAGGCGGCCGTGCGCCACGGGCGGCACTGCACCCTCGTCGACCGGCATCCGGAGGCCGTCCGCGTGATGCGGGAGCGGCTGGCCTTCGCGGACCCGGTGGTCGAGGTGCTCGCGGCGGACCGCGCGTCGAGCGGCGCGCGGGAGACCGTGGGCGAGGCGGACGGCGGTTCCTGAAGACCGGCCGCGAGGTCCGCATGGAAAACCGCGCGGGCTCGACCCAAGAGTGCTCCCGAGCCCGGTGACCCCGAAGGGTCGCGCTCCAGGGACCGTCCGTTTCCCTCCTCGATGGTTGGGTCCCAGAGACGTGGAGCGCATCGACGACCCGCACTTCGTGATGGCCTCCTAGGGATGGAGGTCACCGAGCTCACAGCGGGGCCGAGACCTCCTCGGGTCTCGGCCCCCTTCTCTCGTCTCGCGCGCGGTTCCGCGACGATCGGGCGGCAGCGAGAGCCCCGGCCGGCCGCCCTCGGTAGGATGCCTCGCCATGGACGAGCTCGTCATTCCGCGCGACCCGAGCGACGACCACTCCGCCGAGGCCGTGGCCCGTCGCCACGCGCTCGCCGAGCGTCTGGCGGGCCGCGCTCTGCCGTTCCTCGCCGGGCAGCCCGTCCCGGTCGCCGCGACGCGCGGCAACGTCGAGAACCCCGTCGGGTTCGCGCAGGTCCCGGTCGGGCTGGCGGGGCCGCTGCGCCTCGACACCTCCGCTGGCGAGCGCGAGGTCCTGGTTCCCCTCGCGACGAACGAGGGCGCGCTGGTAGCCTCCACGTCCCGCGGCTGCAAGGCGCTGCGCGCCGGCGAGACGCGCGCGCGGGTGCTGCGCGAGGCCCTGAGTCAGCATCCGATCCTCTTGTTCGAGGACGCGCGGGCCGCCCAGGCCGCGGCCGCGAGCGTCGCGGCCGAGCGCGAGACCCTCGAGCGTCTGACCGGGGAGATCACCTCCCACGGCCGCCTGCGCGACGTGCAGCCCGAGCCGATCGGACGCCGCCTCGTGCTGCGGCTCACGTTCACGACCGGGGACGCGGTCGGGATCAACATGGCGGCCCACGCCACCGACCGCATCGCCGCGCATCTCGTGGAGCGGACCGGAGCGCGCGGGCACTACGTGCACGGCGAGGACGTCGAGAAGCGGGCCAACGCGCGCGCCCTCGTGGAGGGGCGCGGTCGCACGACCGTCTGCGACGCGACCGTCCCCCGGGACGCGCTCCAGCGCATCCTGCGCGTCACGCCGGAGGACCTGGTCGCGATCCAGCGCACCTACGCGGTCGGCTTCACCCGTCTCGGGACCCAGAACCACCTGGTGCAGTCCGCGAACACGCTCAGCGCCGTCTTCCTGGCCTGCGGCCAGGACGTGGCCTACGTGACCGAGTGCGCGACGGGCCTCCTGGACCTCGACGTGACGGCCAGCGGAGACCTGTACGCCAGCGCCCACCTGCCCACGCTGCTCGTCGGCACGGTCGGCGGGGGAACGGGCGAGGGGACCGCGGCCGAGTGCCTGGACCTGCTCGGCGTGCGCGGAGACGGCGGCGCCAACGTGTTCGCCGAACTCCTGGCGGCGACGGTCCTGGCGGGCGATCTCTCCCTGCTCGCCTCGTTCTGCACGCACGAGTTCGTCGCCGCCCACGAGGCGCTCGGGCGCAACCGGCCTCCCGCACCGGGGCGAGGCTGAGCTCCGATGCAGACCGGGTACGAGGCATGGGTGAAGGTGTCCTTCGGCGTGGCCGTCGCCACGCTGCTGGTCTTCGTGGCGCTCGGCTCCCGACCCGGTGCTCCCCTGGGGCCGCTCCTGTACCGCCAGGGGATGCTGGTCCTGGCGGCCTCCGCCGCCGGCTGCCTCGCCTTCGGCCTCGTGCGCTGTCTGCGCCAGCGGCCGGCCCTGCAGCGCAGGCGTCTGCACGGCCTGCTGGTCGCGGTCGGGACGCTGTGGGCCGCCTCGTTCCCGCTGCCCTATCCCTCCTCGCACGAGGGCAAGCCGG
>CAZDYS010000308.1:0-5373 GCA_964509445.1 uncultured Planctomycetaceae bacterium | reverse complement strand
GCCGCCGCAGGTCACGCCGCTCTCCCACGTCCCACTCGACGTGACGACCTTCGGCGCGGTGCCGAACGACGGTATCTCGGACCGCGCGGCGATCGAGGCGGCCCTCGCCGCTGCGGAAGCGCTGAGCGATCCGGTCGTGCTCCACTTCCCGGCGGGGCGCCTGATCCTGCGCGACGCGGACGACGTCGGTCAGCCGGCGCTCCGCATCCGGAGGAGCGACCTGGTGCTGAAAGGTGCGGGGATGTACGCCGGCGGGACCGAGCTGGCCGTGTTCAGCGAGAGCCCGGACGTCCCCGCGATCCTGGTCTGGCCCGAGCTCGACCCGAGCGTCGGCTGGCGCGGCGCCCGCACGCTCACGCGGCTGACGGAGATCCCCGTGCGCGGGCAGCGCGCGGTCCGGGTCGAGGACCCGAGCGACGTGCATCCGGGCGACGTCGTGCGCCTCGCGGCCGTCCTGCCCGACGAGTTCCTCGCGTTTCGCGCGTTCTTCGGCTCCCTGGGACCGGACGCGCTGGTGCAGACGTTCTTCGACGACTCCTCGGGCGCGGGCAAGGACTGGCGCTCGGACTTCCTGAGCACCCTGGAGGTCGAGTCCGTCGTCGGCGACGTCGTGCGCTTCGCCCAGCCGCTGCAGGCCGACTACGGCTTCGTCTCCCCCACCTACAAGGACGGACCGAAGCTCGTGCAGATCTTCGCGGACGCGGACGACTTCGTGCAGAACGTCGGCGTCGAGGACCTCGCGTTCGTCTCGAACTACCGCGACCACTTCAAGCACTTCTTCAACCGCGCCGCGGACGGCTACGGATTCCTGCGGTTCCGCGACGCGCAGGAGTGCTGGGTCCGCCGCGTGCGCATCCGCAGCGCGTCGCGCGGGGTCACGTTCGAGGAGAACGGTCGCCACAACGTCGTCTACGACGTGCTCTTCGAGGGGAACAGCGGGCACTACTCGATCACGACCGCGGGCAACGCCTACGGGAACCAGAGCTCGTTCCTGCGTGAGCACACGCCCGTGCACCACGGCTTCGGTGCGACCTCGAGCGCGTTCTCGACCGTCTACCACCGCTGCAACCAGTTCGGGGGACCCGAGGGACACGGAGGCTACCCGCAGGCGACGCTCTACGACCGGAACGAGGGCGACCTGTCGGTTCCGCGCCAGGGCGGAGCCCCGCCGCACCTCTCGAAGTTCACCGTCTTCTGGAACTGGAAGCAGGCGCTGTTCATCCCGACGAACAGCGGCGTGTACGGCGATGGCCGCTACCTCGCGACCTCCCTCAGCGGCGCGGGCGTCGACTTCTGGCCGAGCACGATCATGCGCCCCTACGTCGTCGGCCTGCACGGAGAGCCCCTGGTGATCACCGACCCGACGGAAGACCTCGCGGTCTACGAGTCCCCAGGAGAAGAGGTCGCCTGCGAGTCGCTGTTCGAGGAGCAGCTCCGGGCACGCCTCGGCAACGTCCCCGCCTGGCTCGAGGCGCGCGCCCGGACGTTCGAGGACGTGACGCGCGCGAGCCAGATCGACCTCTCCTCGCCGACGAACGACAGGCGCGTGACCCTCGGGAACGCGGTGCAGTTCGGCGTCCGCCTCCACCCGGACTTCGACCGCGCGCACCTCGCGCGCGTCGAGCTCCACGCGGCGCGCGGACACGACCTCGATGAGCCCGAGGTCGCCGTGGCGAGCAGCACCGACACGGCCGTGACGTCCCTCTCCTGGACGCCGCCGGCGGGCGGGCCGTGGCGGCTGCGCCTCCTGCTCGAGAACTCCCTCGCGGAGCAGTCCTGGAGCGAGCCGATCTACGTCTACGTCGCCCCGGGCGGAGCGACCCCGGACTTCCATGCCGTGAACGACGCCTGGCTGCAGCCGCGTCAGCTGGACGGACGCGCGATCCAGGAGGCCAGCCGGGACGTCGTCTTCCTCGACGCGGCCCAGTATCACGCCGACGTGCGCGCGATCGAGAAGCCTCTGGTCGCCTCCGCCGTCGACGACGCGGCCAACCGGCAGGTCGGCACGGACCTGACGGACGGGAGTCGAGGCCCGAGCGCGACCGGACCGGCGGGACTGCGCTGGTTCGGGGTCAAGGGGCTCGTATTCGACCTCGGCACGACCCAGCGCGTCGACTTCGTCGAGCTCGTGGCGCCTTCGGGCCTCGGCGGCGAGACGCTCTTCGGCGCCTTCGACGTGCAGGTCTCGAACGACGCCGAGGCGGAGTACTCGTACACGAACAGCGACTTCACCTGGCGCACCGTCCGTCGCCTGGGGCACGCGCGCTCGTCCGCGAAGCTGGCTCTGGACGGGAGCCGGCGCTACCGCATCTTCCTGCCCGCGGGAACCGAGGCGCGGTACGTGCGGCTGACGATCACGAGGCTCGACTCGAGCCACGCGAACGAGGGCAACCTGTCGGAGATCGCGCTGGGCTGGTTCCCCGCCGTGACGGCGGCGGACCTGGCCGTCGGACGCTAGGGCAGCTCGGCGCTCCTACGCCGCGGGATCCCGCCCTCTACGCACTGAGGCCCAGCGCACGGCCGGAGCGCGGAGCGTAGAACGGGAGCTTCTCCAGGACCGGAGGCTCCTCCCATGCTCTCGACCCACATCCTGCTCCCCACCGACCTGTCCGACGAAGCCCTGCGCGCGTTCCCCGCGGTCCGCGACCTCGCGCGCAAGACCGGCGCGAAGGTCACCCTGCTCCACGTCGTGTTCACGCTGCTCGACACGAGCGCGGGGGAGCGCATGGGCACGCCGGTCGGCCCGCCGGACTACGAGAGCGAGGTGCAGGCGGCCCAGGAGGCGCTCGAGGCGCAGGCGGAGACGCTGTCCGGCGGCCTCGACCTCGAGGTCCGCGCGATCCAGTCGACCAACGTCGCCAAGGCGATCGCCTCCTACGCGGTGGAGCACGACGTCAGCCTGATCGCGCTCTCCACGCACGGGCGTAGCGGCTTCCGTCGCCTGCTGCTCGGCAGCGTCGCCGAGGAGCTGCTCCGGCACGCGGAGGTCCCGGTGCTGTGCTTCCCGCGCCACGAGTGACGCTCGCTTCGCGGTCGGTCTGGCGTCCGGATGCGGAACGCGCTCTCTCAGAAGCAGAGCCCGAAGGCGAGACCGAACAGGACGGTCTGCTCCTCCTCGGCCCAGTCGTAGTGCAGCTGAGGGGAGACCGTCGTGCCGCCGAACTCCCACTCGTAGAGCACCCCCACGCGGTACACGAACTCCGCCTCGTCCTCCTCGTGCAGGAACTCCACGCCGGGCCCGGTCTGCACGATGAACTGGTGCGTGAGGTGCAGGTCCGCGACCAAGAGTGCCGTGGTCGCGTCGATCTCCTCGAAGGCGTGCTCGACGATCCCGCCGAGCCCGAGGAACTCGGTCGCGCGGTACTCGTAGTCGAGCCCCAGGGTGAACGCGGTGCCGTGGTCGTTGTCCGAGGAGCCCAGGAACACCGAGAAGTGGTGCGGCTGGTCGACGAAGATCGGCGCCGGGTGCTCCTGGGCACAGACGGACGAGGCCAGCGCGAGGGAGAGGAGGGCAGAGGCGAGGAGGCGGTGTCGCATGGGTCGCGGCTGGCGGGCGGTTTCGGGAGGCGGGAGGCGGTGAACCCGACGCGCTTTCGACCGCGGGACCTCGACGTGACGGAGGAACCTCGCGAAGCGCCGCGACAGAGGAGGCGGAGACGAGGCGTGCCGCGCTGCTATGATCCGCTGCAGGAGGTCCTCCCTTGATCCTGGAGACGTTGAGCACCGCGCGCGACCTGGGGCGCCTGCACGACATCGCGGTCGTGCTCGTGCGGCACGGGCTCGGGGACGCCGCCCGCCGCCTGGGCATCGCGAGCACCCTGGAGCGCGCCGGGAAGGCGCTGCACTGGAAGGGCGCGCAAGGGCTGGATCGGGAGCCGGAGGTCCGCGTGCGCGAGGCGCTCGAGGAGCTCGGTCCCACGTTCGTGAAGCTGGGCCAGGTCCTGGCCGGTCGCGCGGACCTCCTCCCGCCCTCCTGGACCGAGGAGCTCGCGCGCCTGCAGGACCACGCGCAGCCCGTGCCGTTCGACGAGGTGCGGGAGCAACTCCGCGAAGACCTCGGAGGCGATCCCGCCGACGCCTTCCAGGACTTCGACCCGGAACCCCTTGCCGCCGCGTCGATCGCGCAGGTCTACCGCGCGCGGCTCGAGGACGGAACGCCGGTCGTCCTGAAGGCGCGTCGGCCCGGCATCCAGGAGACGGTCGAAGCGGACCTCCGGCTGCTGAAGCGCGTGGCCGAGAAGGCCGAGCAGGAGATCCCCGAGCTGCGCCGCTTCCGCCTGCGCGGGCTGGTTCGCCAGTTCGCGACGTCGATGCGCAGCGAGCTCGACCTGCGCATCGAGGCCAAGAACGCCGCGCGCCTGCGCGACAACCTGGCCGAGAACCCGGACATCGTGGTGCCTCGTATCCACGAGACGTGGACCTCGGAGCGCCTGTGCGTGATGGACTTCCTCGAGGGTCCGAGCCTCGGGGACTGGATGCGCGACGGCGCGCCGGAGGAAGCGGAGCGCAAGCGCGTCGCGGCCGTCGGAGCCGAGGCCGTCCTACGGGCCGTCTTCGTCGACGGCTGCTTCCACGCGGACCCGCACGCGGGCAACCTGCTGCGCCTCGCCGACGGCCGCGTCGGCCTGGTCGACTTCGGGATGATCGGCACGCTGACCGAGGCCCGCCGACTCGAGTTCCTGGACCTCCTGCTCGCGGTCACCACGTCCGACGCCGACCTCGCGGTCTCGACGCTCCTGAACTGGAGCGACCAGGACGTCGAGATGGACCTGTTGCTGCAGGACTGCACCACGCTCATCGATCGCTACAACGGGCTCCCGCTCGAGAAGCTCGACGCGTCGGAGCTCCTGCGCGACCTGACGGAGCTGGTCCGCGAGAACGACCTGGCCCTGCCGAACGACGTCGCCCTGCTGCTGAAGGTCTTCGTCACCCTCGACGGGCTCGGACGCCGGCTGGATCCGGGGTTCGTGATGGCCGCCCACCTGGAGCCGTTCGTGCGGCGCGCCTGGGCGCGCGAGAACTCGCCGGCGGCCATCGCGCGCCGCGGTCTGAAGGGGCTGCACACGGTGCTCCACACGCTGCCGCAGGACCTCAAGCGACTCGCGCTCCACGCGCGCCGCGGACGACTCCACCTGGACCTCGACGTGGACGGCCTGGAGGAGCTCGCGCGTCGGCTCGACCGCAGCGTCTCGCGCCTGACCGTGGGCCTCGTCACCGCGGCCCTGATCGTCGGCACGTCGATCGCGCTGACGGTGTCCGGCGGCCCGCGGCTGCTCGGTCTTCCGGTGTTCGGGCTGCTCGGCTTCGGCAGCTCGCTCCTGGGCGGGGTGTGGCTCCTGTGGTCGATCGTGCGCTCGTCCCGACCGCCGCGGC
>CAZDYS010000307.1:0-5374 GCA_964509445.1 uncultured Planctomycetaceae bacterium | reverse complement strand
GATGCGGCCAAGACTCAGTCTGTCCAAAGTGAAGGCGCTTGTGCGGCCGCGCGTAGCGCTGCAGCCGCCGCAGCACCGCGGCGTCCCAGGCCTTCGTGGCGATCTCTTCCGGTTCCTTCACCATCAGAGTTCCTCGAGCTCCTCCTGCATGCGCTGACGGTCCCAGGTCGCGCGGTACCACTTGGAACGTTCGAGCAGCTCGTCGTGCGTGCCGAGCGCGTCGATCCGGCCCTGGTCGAGCACCAGGATCGTCTCCGCCGACCGCACGGTCGCCAGCCGGTGCGCGGAGAGGACCACGGTGCGGTCGCGACCGGCCTCCTGGAGCGAGGCGAGCAGTCGCGCCTCGGTGTCCGTGTCGACGGCCGAGAGCGCGTCGTCGAGGATCAGCACGTCGGGATCCTTCGCGAGCGCGCGCGCGATGCAGGTGCGCTGGCGCTGGCCGCCCGAGAGCGTCACGCCGCGCTCGCCCAGGATCTGCTCGAGTCCATCCGGGAAGCGCGCGACCTCGTCGGTCATGCCGGCCGCCTCGATCCACCGCGCGAGGTCCTCGTCCGAGGGCGGCTCGTCGGCGCCGAACCCGAGGTTCGCGCGGTAGGTGTCCGAGAACAGGAAGCTGTCCTGCGGAACGTAGGCGAGCGCGCCTCGCAGCGTGGACAGCGGCAGCCTGCGGATGGGGACGCGGTCCAGGCGGATCTCGCCCTGGGCCTCGTAGAGCCGGCCGAGCAGGTTCAGCAGCGTGCTCTTCCCGGACCCGGTGGGGCCGACGACCCCGAGCGTCGTGCCCGCCGGGACCTCCACGTGGATGCCCGCGAGCGCGGGACGGTCCGAGCCGGGGTAGACGTAGGAGACGTCGCGGAGCGACAGCGCTCCCTCGACCTTCGTGAGCTGGACCGGATCCTCGGGGTCGACGATCTCGAGGTCCTCGTCCAGGAGCGACTGGACGCGCTCGGCGCTCGCCAGCGCGCGCGGCAGGAGCCCGGCGATCCACCCGAGCGCGATCACCGGCCAGAAGACCTTGAAGCCGAGGTCGATGAACTTGAACAGGTCGCCGACCGCGATCGTCGCGTCGATCATGGCCCAGCCGCCGACGAAGAGGATCGGCAGGAACGCGAGCTCGTAGGCCAGGTTGACGCTCGCGTGCATCCATCCGCGCGCGCGCGCCATCTGAATCTGGTGCTTGCGGTTCGTGGCCGAGACGCGCTCGAAGCCGGTGCGCTCGTGCTCCTCGATGCCGTAACCCTTGACCACGCGCACGCCGGCGAAGCTCTCCTGCGCGCGGTGGCTGATGTCCGCGAGGCTCTCCTGCACGTCGACGGAGGCGGCGTGCAGGCGCGGGCTGAGGCGCTTCATCGCGAACACGACGAGCATCAGCGGCATCGCCATCGCGAGCGTGATCCAGGGCGAGATCCCGAAGAGCGTCACCAGGCTCGCGGGGACCAGCACCGCCGCGTGCAGCACGTACATGCTCCCGGGGCCGAGCAGCATGCGCACGTTCTCGACGTCGGAGGTCAGGCGGCTCACGACGTCGCCCGAGCGGCTCCGCGCGTGGAAGCTCGCGGGCAGCGCGCACAGCTTGTCGAAGAGGTCCTGCTTTAGCTCGACCTCCACGCGCCGCGACACGCCGACGATCCACCAGCGGTGGAAGAACCGGAACAGTCCCTGGGCAGCGGCGATCACGAGCAGCGAGAAGAACACGCCCCGCAGGAACTCCGGATCGTCCCCGGAGCGGATGCGGTTCAGCGCGTCCCCGATCCGCAGCGTGAGCTGCAGGTCGCAGAACGCCACGCCGGGAATCACGAGGATGCCGAGCCAGAAGCGGGTCCGGTGGGCGAAGAAGCGCCGGACGAAGGGAAGGAGGACCTTCAATCGCCAGCGCGCTCGTCCGCGAGCAGGGCCTTCTGCAGCGCCTCGACCGAGGCGACCAGGTCGTCCACCAGCGGTCCTCGCTCGGCGGCGGTCGCGCTGCGCAGGGCGGGCAGCATCTCCGCCGCGTAGCCCGTCTCGAAGCCCGGGGCCCAGAGTCGGTTGCGGTACCAGGGACGTCCCGGGAGACCGCCCTCGCCGAAGAGCGCGCGGTAGAACAGTCGGTCGCCGCGTACCGCTCCCGCCTCGCGCGCGAGGCGGTCGAACGCGCTGCCGAGCCGCTCGCCGTGCTCCTCGCCCAGCCAGTCGTCGCCGGCCTTCCGGGTCATGCGCGCCATCGCGCTCGCCGCCTCGCGCGGGTCGAAGCCGCGCCGGCCTTGCGTCGCGAGCTCGGTCAGGAGCTCCGCCACGAGCCGTCCCGCGGTCTCGTGACCCGCCCAGGTCGGGTCGAGGAAGCGGTCCATGAGCTCGAAGTCGTCGAAGCTCGTGTGGTAGCCCCCGCCGCCATTGCCGCCGAAGCCGAGGTCGAGGACGGGGAGTCCGAGGTGGTGGAGGAAGACCGTGAAGTCTGATCCGGAGCCCGGCAGCGAGAGGGCCGGGGGCCGCGAGCCGTCGCGGCTCCACTGGTCCCACAGGGAACGCTCGCGGTCCGCTCCGTCGGGGTCGGGGACGCGTTCGAGCGCGCTGCGCAGGAGTCGCTGCAGGCCCGGTGTGCCGCTCGCGCGGAAGCGCGTACCGCCCACCATCGCGTCCGCGTTCACGTAGGCCACGCACGCGTCTACGAGGCGCGCGGCGTGCTCCTCGCCCCACTCGGTGCTGCCGATCAGCCCGAACTCCTCCGCGTCCCAGAATGCGAGCACGATCGACCGCTGCGGCTTCCAGCCCTTCGAGGCGCGCGCGCCCAGGTGCTGTGCGGCGCGTAGCAGCGACACGGAGCCGCTGGCGGCGTCCTGCGCCCCGCGGACCCAGGCGTCGCGGTGGTTTCCTGCGACGACGAACTCCTCGCTCTTGCCCGGCAGGGTGCCGAGCACGTTGACGACCAAGCGGTAGGAGCGTTCCAGGTCGAGGTCGAGCCAGACCCGCGCTCGCCCGGAGGCCTCGCGCAGCGGGACCGCCTCGCCCGAGCCGATCGGCAGCACCGGGATGCGCGGCAACGTCGCGTCGGTCGCGAGGCGCTCCCGGCGCCGGGTCTCCTCGCCGGGGGCTCCGGAGGGCCAGCCCGGGGTCGACGGATCCCCCGGACACCAGGCGAGCGGCGAGATCGCGCCCCGCTGCGCGGCCCAGGTCGGCTTCCACGGTCCGCGGGGCCAGGCCGCTCCGCGCTGGGGACCGTCCTCGGCCGGGTCGTTGTAGAGCAGGAGCCCGATGCAGCCGTGCTCCTCCGCCAGGCTCGCCTTGACGCCCCGGTAGGAGCCGCCGTAGCGCGCCAGCGCGATCTTGCCCCGCGGGTCCTCCTCGAGCGCCTCGTAGTCGGCGCGCAGGCCGCGCCCGACGTCGAGGACGACCCCCTCGGCGAGCCCCGAGGCCGACCACGCGTTGTAGGCGGGCACGTCCTCCGAGGGGGAGGCATCGGGGTCGAACGTGTCCGTGCGGTCGAACAGGACCTCCCCGTCCAGGGTCCCGCGCACGGACAGGCGCCGCGGGAGGGAGAGCAGGACCACGCGCTCGTCGAGGGTCACCTCGAAGCCCGCCTCCTCCAGCACCTCGCCGACCCAGCGGGCCGCGGCGTGGCCGCCCTCGGTGCTCGCGAGGCGCGGCTGGCTCGTCAGGGCGCGCGAGAGGGCCCGTGCCGGCGGCTCGGTCTCCTGGGCGGGAAACAGCGAGAGAGCGAGCAGCGGGAGCGCGAGGTTCGGCATGGAGGAGGAGCCCGGAGGGCGCGTGAGGATAGCGCCTCGACGGGGCGAGCTCTCGGCCGCCGTGCGGCCCGAACGGCGCTCGAACGAGCCGTCCTGGAAGGAACCAGGACCGGCACCGGCCGGGGCTGTCGCGATTCCCAGCAGTTGCAAGGGTTCGGTAATCAGGACGCGGTGAAGGCTTCAAAAAGGATCTTTTTGAGCCGCTCGGCGCGTCGAGACCGCTAGAGGCAGGAACCCGGGAGGGATCCCGGTTCGTCTCATGGCCGAGAGCTCCGGCCTCCCACCGGCGCGCTCCCCGCTCGACTCCACCTGCATGGACTCGTCCCCGACACAACAGACCCGCTCGACCCGGAACGTCCGGCTCGGCTGGACCGGCCCCCAGCGGGCGCCCGGTCAACGCTGGACCTGTCTGTTGACGACCCTGCATCCCGAGCGGGCCCTGTCGAACGCGCTGGTCCAGCACCTGGCGGAGGAGCTGCCGGCCATGGACTTCCAGCTCGCCTGCGACCGCCCGGACCTCGTCTGGGTGTGCGGGTACGAGCCCGGGGCCGAAGAGCTCGTGCGCGAGCTGCGCGAGAACCACCCGGACGCCTTCCTGGTCGTCACCGGGCGCGGCGAGCCCCAGGCCTGGGGCGGCCCGGTCCGCGAGGCGGGAGCCGACTTCACCTGCGGCTGGCCCGTGCCCGTCGGGACGCTCAACCAGATCCTGCAGCCGCGCGCGGCGCGCTAGGCCCCGAGCTCCCGCCGCCGCCCGCGTCTCGCGGAGCCGGAGGGTCGAAGTCCTGCCCGCGAGATGGTTTGCTGCAGGCGCGGAGACGCGGTCGACCGCCCCCATGCAGCTTCCCCTTCTGTTCGACGCCGTCCTCTTCGATCTGGACGGGACCCTCGTCGCCACCGATCGCTTCTGGCTCCAGGCGGCTCGCGCCGGGGCCCGCCAGGCCTTCGAGGAGCTCGGGCTCGCGCGCGACCTGCCCACCCGGGACGAGTGGCTCGGCCTCATCGGCCACGGCCTCGCGGAGGGATTCGAGCGCCTGTTCGGCGACCTGCCGGAGGAGCAGTGGCGCCACGTGCTGCAGCGCTGTGAAGAGGAGGAAGAGCGTCTGCTCGGCGCCGGCGGCGCCACGCTGATGCCCGGAGCGGCCAACCTGCTCGCGCAGCTGACGGTGCGGGGGGCGCGCCTGGGCATCGCGTCGAACTGCTCGAAGAGCTACCTCGAGCACATGCTGCGCGAGCTGAAGCTCGCGGAGACCGTCCACCACGCCTACTGCCTGGACTCGCCGGGCATCGGCAACAAGGCCGACATGATCGACGCGCTCTTGACCGATCTCGGGACGCGCAGCGCGATCATGGTGGGGGATCGCGCGGGGGATCGGGACGCGGCCTGGGCGAACGGCCTGCCGCACGTCCACTGCGCCTTCGGGTTCGCGGGCGCGAACGAGGACGTCGAGGCCGAGGCGTGCATCGAGGACCTCGGCGCGCTCTCCGCCAGCCTCGAGCGGCGCGCGCGCTGGATCGAGTTCGTGCTGCAGGACCTGGGCGTGCGGCTCGACGCACGCGGCCCGCTGGTCGTCGGCGTCACCGGCGGCGTGGCCTCGGGCAAGTCCCTGTTCGCGCGGGACGCCGCCCGCGTCCTGCGCGCGCACGGCGTCCCGTCC
>CAZDYS010000306.1:0-5375 GCA_964509445.1 uncultured Planctomycetaceae bacterium | reverse complement strand
CTCCTCCGGAACCTCGGGGCCCTGGAGGCTCTGCAGGAGGCGCCCGAGGACCGGCTCCTCGTTCAGGGCCGGGACGACGACCGTCAGGCGCGGCGGCGACACGGTCCCTGGAGCTCCGTTCCGGTCAGCTCGTGGCCATGCCCGAGGGCACGTCCTCGAAGGGCTCCGCCTCGTCGCTCGCCCCTCCGCCGCGGTGCGCGCGCTCCAGCCCGATGTCCGAGCGGCAGAACTTGCCGGCCCACTCGATCTCCTCGTACCCGGCGTAGGCCGCCTTCCGCGCGCCCTCGACGCCCTCGCCGAGCGCGGTGACGCAGAGCACCCGCCCGCCGTTGGTGAGGAGCTGTCCCTGGTCCAGGCGCGTCCCGGCGTGGAAGACGACGGTGTCGCCAGCGGCCTCGGCCGCATCGATCCCGGTGATCGGCGCACCCTTCTCGTAGCTTCCGGGGTAGCCCTCCGCCGCGGCCACGACGCCCACGCAGGCCCGCGCGTCCCAGGTCGGCGGGTCCATCTTCTCGAGCTCCCCGCGCGCCGCCGCGACGAGATAGGGCACGAGGTCCGAGCGCATCCGCATCATCATCGCCTGCGTCTCGGGATCGCCGAAGCGGCAGTTGTACTCGAGCACGCGGGGCCCCGCGTCGGTGATCATCAGGCCGACGAACAGCGTGCCGCGGTAGGTGATGCCCTCGACCTGCAGCGCGTGGAGCGTGGGCAGGAGCACGCGCTGCTCGATCTGACGCATCAGACGCTGCGAGACGAACGGCACCGGGGAGTAGATCCCCATGCCGCCCGTGTTCGGTCCCTGGTCTCCGTCGCCCACCTGCTTGTAGTCCTGGACCGGCTCGAAGAGCACCAGGGTGCGTCCGTCCGTCAGGACGTGGACGGAGAGCTCGCGACCCGGCAGGAACTCCTCGATCACGACCTCGCCCCCGGCGTCCCCGAAGGCGCGCTCCTCCATGATCCGGTCGACGACCGAGCAGGCCGAGCGCAGGTCCTCGCACACGAACACGCCCTTGCCCGCGGCCAGGCCGTCGGCCTTCACGACCTGCGGCCAGCTGGTCAGCGTCTCGAGGTAGGACTTCGCCGCGCCGGCGCGGTCGAAGCGACGCCACTCCGCGGTCGGGATGCGGTGACGCTCGAGGAACTCCTTGGAGAAGACCTTCGAGCCCTCGAGTCGTGCGCCGTCCGCGTCGGGACCGACCACGTCGATCCCCTCCGCGCGCAGCCGGTCGGCGAGGCCCAGGACCAGCGGATCCTCGGGGCCGATCACCGTCAGCCGGACGTCCTCGCTCTTCGCGAGCGCGGTGAGCCCGTCGAGGTCGTTCGCCGCGACGTCCACGTTGCGCGCCTTCGCCAGGCCGGCCGTGCCCGCGTTGCCCGGAGCCACCAGGACCTCGTCGACTCTGTCCGAGCTCGCGATCTTCCAGGCGAGCGCATGCTCGCGTCCCCCGCTGCCAACGACCAACACCTTCATCGCGCGCTCCTTCCTGAAACGACTGCGCGGTCCGGAGCGGACCGCGCGCCCACAGAATAGGGGGCGACGGGCGAGGAGCAACCCGGACGCCGCCTCCTCGTGCTCCGCCGGGCTCCGGAGCGCCGCGGCGAGGCCCCGAGGGGCTAGACTCGGGCCGCCGTGCACGTCCTGCTCTACACCTGGCCCACCTGCTCCTTCTGCGCGGAGGCCAAGCGCCTCCTGGGCGAGGCGGGGCAGGCCTTCGAGGAGCGCGCGCTCGACCCCCGGGGCGGCGACCGGCGAACGCTCGCCCGCCTGGAGAAGCTCTTCGACCAGGCGACGATGCCCTACGTGCTCGTCGACGGAGAGCCCCTGGGCGGCCTCCCGGAGCTGCGCGAGCTCCTGGGAGGCGCGGGGGAGCCCCGGGAGTCCTCAGGGACAGCCGGTGCTGACGCTGCCCAGCCGGAGGACCAGTCCGTCTGAAACCACGAGGCGCCGCTGGTTGCGGGGCCCGGCGGAGCTCTGGATGGCGTAGCACTGAAGCACGAGGTCGAGCCCCTCGAGCCCGACCTGGTTCGGGATCGGCAGCGCGTGGTTCGCCACGCCGCCCGCTCCGGTGACCACGATCGAGGGCGCACGACCGAGGTTGGACGGCCAGACGCGGCAGCCGCCGGTCGCGAGGTTCGCGTCCGGCGCCCCGGGGGACCCGAAGCTCGCCACGAGGAGGTTCAGCCGGCCGGGGACGTTGCCCGCGGAGCTCACCGCGAACGCTGCGTTCCCGATCGTCGCGCGGCCGTTCGACAGGAGCGTCGGAGCTCCGTCACAGCCCGCCGGCAGCGTGCGCTCGAACCGCCCCGTCGGCACGGTCCCGGTCACGGCGAAGGACGCGGCGCCCGGGCCGGGGTCGAACGCGAAGAGCTCCAGGCTCCCGGCCTGGGGCGCGGCGTCCGTGTCGAACCACAGGTTGTGGACCGAGTTCCAGCGCAGCGGGTTGTCCGGCGTGGTCACGACCAGCTCGTCGCCCTCGACCGCGTAGGTCCACGCGTTGGAAGGGTCCTGGTCGACGTCGTGGAAACCCACGTTCGCGAGGCTCGCGTCGCCGCAGAACGGGATCCGGATCGTGCCCACGCCGCGATCGTTGTCGCGGTTGTGGAAGGCGTACTCGTAGTGGAAGGTGCCGGGCGTCGGCTCGGTCACGCGCACGCCGACGTACACGCGCCCGTCGTCGTTCCCGTTCGTCGCCGAGGTCACGGTCGCGCCGCTCCAGCGCTCCAGGATCGAACCGTGCTGGAGCCCGGTGTTGTTCGACCAGTTCCAGCGGTTGCCGTTCCAGTTGGGGGTCACGCGCCGGTGCCCCATGTTGTCCTCGCGGTTCGCGTCGGGCTCCTGCGCCACCGCGTAGTAGGTCATCGCGTAGAACTGGGCACCGGTCACGTCCAGGTCGGCGTCCTCGATCTCGATCCGGTTCTCGACCGGGCCGAAGCTGTTCGCCATCTGGAAGGTGAGGCTCCGGACCGCGTCACACTCCTGCGCACCGCCGACGCTCGGCTCCCCGCGATCGAACAGACCGCAGCGGCGCGTCCAGGCGCCCTCCCACGGGTTGATCTCGTCCGGCGGCCCGAGGGTGAAGCGATCCGCGTTCAGGCCCGCGGTGTAGGTGTCGGTGCAGCCCAGCCCGAGCACCGTGGTCGAGATCTGCGTGCAGTTCCCGCAGCCGGCGGCGTTGGCGGCCGAGATGCCGTGCTTCACGTAGGAGCGGTCGGAGATCTGCTCGAAGCGGCCGTTCCGCTCGCGCGCGATCAGGAAGCTGATGAACGGATGGTTCCGGTTCATCGGCGCGCGCCACAGGGGTTCCGTGAGCCCCGTGTTGCAGCACGTGGTCTCGAAGGCGAAGCCACTGCGCCCCGTGGGGAACACGCCCTCCCGTCCGAAGGACGAGGGAGCGCGGATCGAGAACACGGACACGTCGACCTCCGGATCGGCGTTCGACTGCGCGGTGGCCGAGCCCGCGGCGACGCTCAGGAGCATCGCCGCGGTCCAGGAGAGACGCCTGGTTCTCATCGGGGCCTTCCTTTAGGGGCAGCCGGCCGAGCTGTTGCCGAGCCGGATCAGGAGACCGTCCGACAGCGTCACGCTGCGCGAGTTGCGCGGGCCCGCGACGGTCTGCGCCTCGGCGCACTGCAGCACGAGGTCGATGCCCTCGAGCGAGACCTGGTTCGGGATCGGGAGCGCGTGCACCGCCGTCCCCGCGCCGTCACTGCGCGCGACGGAGATCGAGCGAGCGCTCGCACCGCTCCACAGCGTGCAGCCGATCCGCCCGTAGGACGTCGCCGGACCGAAGCCCACCAGGAGCACGTTCCGCGCGCCGGGCGTGTTGCCCGTCGTGGTCAGCTCGAAGCCCGCGTTGCCGAGCGTCGCGCGTCCGTTGGCCGTCAGGTCCGGCGCTCCGCCGCAGGTGGAGGGCAGGCGGCGCGAGAAGATCCCCGTCGGAGCGACGGCGGTCACGGCGAAGTCCGGCGCGCCGGCGCCGGCGCGGAACTCGACCAGGTCCAGGGAGGCCGGCTCCGGGGCCGCGTCGGAGTCGAACCAGACGTTGTAGATCGTGTTCCACTCGAGCGCGTTGCCGTTGTTCTGGGAGACGTTCAGCGCTCCCTTCGCGACGACGGCGGACCAGTCGTTGGTCCCGTCCTCGTCGACGTCCTTGAACCCGAGGTTCGAGATCGTCGCCTCCGGGCAGACCGGGATGCTGATCTCGCCGATGCCGCGTCCGTTGTCGCGGTTGTGGAACGCGTACTCGTAGTGGTACGTGCCGGGCGTCGGCTCGGTCACCTTCACGGCCACGTAGACGCGGCCGTCGTCCTTGCCGTTCGAGTTCGAGGTCACCGTCGCGCCGGACCACTGCTCCAGCACGGTCCCGAGCTCGAGCGGGCCCGTGTTCGAG
The DNA here is from genome assembly GCA_964509445.1 of uncultured Planctomycetaceae bacterium. Lineage (GTDB taxonomy): Bacteria > Planctomycetota > UBA1135 > UBA1135 > CAZDYS01. Next base: position 984 of record CAZDYS010000306.1, on the reverse strand, counting down.
AAGTTCCAGTTGTTGCCGAAGCGGCTCACGTTGAACTTCTGCACGCCCATGTTGTCGTCGCGGACCTTGTCGGCCTCGGTCTCGACGACGTAGTAGGTCATCGCGTAGTAGTCCGCGCCGGAGACGTCGAGCTCGACGTCGTTGATCTCGATGCGGTTGCCCACGGGGCCGAAGTTGTTGTCGGCCATGAAGCCCGTGAGGCTGCGGTTCTCGTCACAGGCGGCGGCGCCGCCGACGGCCGGGAAACCGCGGTCGAAGAGCGAGCACTGACGGTCCCAGACGCCGAGCCAGGGGTCGATCTCGGACGGCGGCCCGAGCGTGTAGCGGTCGCCGTTCAGGCCCGTGCTGTAGGTGTCGGAGCAGCCGAGGCCCAGCAGGTTGCCGAAGGGCTCGGAGCAGCTGCCGCAGAGCGTGGAGTTCGCCGCGACGATGCCGTGCTTGACGTAGGAGCGATCCGAGATCTGCACCATGCGCCCGTCGGACTCCCGCGCGATCACGAAGCAGATGAACGGGTGCCGGTCGTCCATCGGTCCGTACCAGTCGAGGCGCTTCTGGCCCTGGTTGCAGATCGTGGTCAGGAAGGACAGTCCGACCCGGCCGGTCGGGTAGCTCCCCTCGCGGCCCAGCTGGGAGGGCGAGCCGACCTCGGCGACGAAGACGTCGACCTCGTCGTCCGCGTTGGATTGCGCGAAGGAAGAGCCGGACAGGCAGGCGAAGAGGGACACCAGGAGCGAGATCCGTGAACCGATTCGATGCATGGGGGAGCGTGCTTGCGGAGAGACGGGACGCCGAGCGGGGCCGCTCGGAAGGGTCCAGGAGCCTAGCAGGCGTCCCCTCGGATTGGGCGCATTCCTCCCGTTCTCCCCGGTGCCTTGCAGGCTCCGCACACGCGCCTAAGCTACGCCTCGCGCGCCGTGCGACGCGCTCCCCGGGGAGTACCTCAGTTGGTAGAGGCGTAGCTTTGGGTGCTACGAGTCGTGGGTT
>CAZDYS010000305.1:3164-5406 GCA_964509445.1 uncultured Planctomycetaceae bacterium | reverse complement strand
ATGGCCGCGGCGGCGGCGTCGACGATCTGCTCGACGAACGTGTCGTTCATCGTCTCCGGATCCCCGATGACGGGCATCGTCGCACCGTCCATCACGGCCCAGCCCTGAGTGACGAGCGCGAGGTGCGACGAGCCGCCGATGCGCGTGAAGCGCCACGGGCTCGCGGTCACCTGCCCCGCGGTCTTCGGGTCGTTGAACTCGCGCGGGTAGGCCCAGACGAACAGCGGGAGCCGCTGACCGGGAGTGTGGTCCGCCGGCAGGTACAGCGTCGCGGAGAGCGGGACGCCGTCGGAGCGCTGGTAGGTCACCAGCTCCTTCGTCACCCCGCGAATCGAGGGCGTCGGATCGGGGAAGTTCGTGAGCGCGACGGGCTCGTCGCCGCCGGTGCCGTGGAGCCGGTAGTTCGGGGGACTCTCCGGCGTCTCGTGGCGCGTCACGAAGTGCCCCTCTCCGAGCACGCGGACGACGAGCTCGTAGGCGCCCGTCTCGCAGCGCCAGAGTCGTTCGGTCTCGAGCGTCTCGAGGTTCTGGCGGTCGAGGAACGGCAGCAGCCCCTCCGGGGACGCGCCGCTCCCGGCACGGTAGATCCAGGCGCCGTCCTGGCGAGCGACGGCGCGACCGGCGGCGTCGAGCTCGAGCTGCACGCTCCCCGGATCGCCGTAGCGGTCGCGGACGCTGCGGTCCTCGAGCACGCGCGGCTCCGCGTCGCCGACCAGGTCGAACAGCGTCGACCGCAGCCAGCGCCGGTCCCGGTCGTAGGTCCGCGCGATCACCGCGTCGCCGGACGCCAGGAAGGTGGCTCCCCAGCTGCGCTCCTCGAGCCGCACGAGCTCGACCGGTTCGCCGTCGAAGGGAGCCGCGAGCTCCATCCAGCGGTCTCTTTCCTCGGTCTCGACGTTCGGGTCGCCGCCGTCGAGCGCCTCGGTCCAGACCAGGTTCGCCGAACGGCCGGCGCGCCAGGTGATGCTGCGCGGGCCGGTGCGCACGCCCTCGACCGGGATGCCCTCGCCCAGAGGAACGTCCACGAGGTGGTGCACGCGGGTGCCGGACGCGTCCCAGACCTCGACCGTCTGCGGGAAGCGCGACCACGGCATGAGGTAGGAGAACGGACGCTCGATGCGCGAGACGACGAGGTAGCGTCCGTCCGGCGACGGCTCCGCCTGCGCGTAGATCGCGGGCGTCCCGAGCGCGCGTCGCTCCCCGGTCTCGCTGTCGATGCGCGCGAGCTGCGTCGTGGTGTAGTGGACGAAGAGCGCCTCGTCGTGCGGGTCCTGGAGCAGGTCCTGGTAGGTGCGCAGCGGGGACGTCGACCCTTGCGTCTCCTGGACGTTCGGTCCGCGCGGCGTCGCGGGAGCGGTCGGTTCCGCGCCGCGCTCCTCGGGCACCTCGCGCACGAGCAGCGTGCGACCGTTGGGCATCCAGGTCGGTCCTCCCAGGACGGTGTTGAGGCGCGTCGACAGCCGCCGCGGTTCCGCCGGAGCGTCGACCGTTCCGGCCCACAGCTCCGTTCCCTGGTCCGTGACCAGCGTGAACCAGAAGTGCTTCGAGTCGTGCGACCAGCCGGTCCCGGAGATGCCCGCGCCGGTGGGGACCGGGACGCGCTGGGAGGTGGACCCGTTGCGCGTGCGGAGCATCAGTCCACGCGCGAAGCTCGTGCGCTGGCGCGCGTTCGCGGCGGGGTCGATCCGCATCCCTCCGAGGCGCAGCAGCCGGCGCGTCACCTGCGCGATGGACGGCAGCGCGTCGTTCTCGATCAGGAGCGCGTGTTCGCCGTCCGGAGCCAGGGACAGGGTCGGCGAGGGCTGCGCGTCGACCAGGTCGACGATCGCGCGGGGCGGGACCCGGTAGTCGTCCTGAGCCGAGGGGGAGACGGGCGGGAGGAGCGAGAGAGCGAGGAGGACCTGGATCATGGGCGGAGCTCGTTTGCGGCGAGCGCGAAGTGTAGCTCCTCGTCGCCCCGAGCGCTGGGCAGGCCCGGGATCGCTCAGCGGCGCCGCGGCCGGAGCCCCGTCGTCGGGAGCGTCGTCGCGTCGGTCTCCACCGTCGGATTCACCCGCAACAGGTACGCACCGGCTCCGAGCTCGATCGCGAGCGTGCCCGGGGCCGCGAGCCCCAGGGCGACCCCGTCGACGCCTCCCAGGAACGTGCCGTCCTCGTAGATGGTCGTCGTGCCCTCGCGCACGCGGAACGAGGACGACCCCGTCACGTCGAAGAGCACGCGGGCGCGCGTGTTCGGCGGGAC
>CAZDYS010000305.1:0-3064 GCA_964509445.1 uncultured Planctomycetaceae bacterium | reverse complement strand
GTCTTCAGCACCTCGTGGAGCTTCTCCGCGCGTCCGTGCTCCACCAGCGTCTGGAAGTAGTACGAGGAGGCGATCGGCGCGGCGGGGCCGGTGGGGAAGGTCTCCACGTAGGCCAGCACCGCCTCCCGGTCCTCCGTCGGGACGACGCCGGTGGCGAGGGCCAGCACGCTCGACGCGCAGCGGTAGGACTCCGAGCCGGTGGAGTCCCGGTAGCTCCTCACGCCGTCGAACAGCGTCTGGTTGATGCCCTCGCGCAGCTCGACGGCGCGGACCAGAAGGTCCACCGCGTCGTTCACCAGGTCGAGCTCCGCGGCCATCTCCGCGGTGCGCCGCAGCCCCGCGTAGAGCAGACAGTTGACCGGTGTTCGCGCGGCTCCGGTGGTGTCCAGTCCGAGCCAGTCGTCGACCTCGAAGGGCAGGTCGACGACGGTGTTCGTCACGGGGTCGCGGTAGGCGTCGAGCGCGAGCACCAGGTCGCGGGCCAGCGGATAGTGCTCCGCCAGCGTCCGCTCGTCGTCCGCCAACAGGTGCTGGCTCCAGACCGCCTGCACCCACAGGAGCGCGGCCTCCGGGACGACCGCGTCGAGCGTGGACGGGTAGCGGCTGCGCAGCACGCCGGTGGCGAGCTCGGAGTCCGCCAGGTCGGAGAGCATCTTGCGCACGTGGTTCCTGTCCTCGTGCGTCGTCAGGAGGTTGAACGAGGTGACGAACGCCTCGGCCGCGAACTGGCTCTGGTCGCGCTGCGGTCCGTCGATCAACACGCCCTGCACGCAGTTCTCGAGGGTGCGCTCGCTGAGCGCCCAGACCGCCTCGAGGGTCGGGTCCGAGCAGGCGAAGGAACCGACCGGAGGGTCGAGGCTGGTGCGGACGCGCAGCCGCACCTCGTCCTCGGTCAGCGACGCGAGTCCCTCGATCTCGAGGTAGCGGAAGCCGCCGAACTTGACGTCCGGCTCGAAGGCCTCGCCCGGCGTCCCCGCCGTGATCCAGCGGTCCCAGAGGTTCGTGACGCCGTCCCGGTCGCGCACGATGCGGCCTCCGGCGAGCTCCTGGGAGTAGAACACGTCGACGGTGGTGCCGCCCGGGAGCGCGGCGGCCGGCTCGAGTCGCGGCCAGCCCGAGCGGAGCGTGCCGAAGTCGACCAGCCACACGCTCGGAGCTACCTCCTGGACCGACACCGGGGCGAGCAGCTCCTTCGTCCGCTGCGCGGGGACGCTCTGGGCGGACAGCTCGAACGCCGGGGTGACCACCGTCGCCGGAGCCCAGGCGGAGTCGTCGAAGGAGAGGTCGCGCCAGCCGGTCGGCTCGAGGCGCGCGTCGAAGACCTTCGCCTGCGTCGCCTGGGCGTCCAGCGGACCGCGGAACGGCGAGGTCTCGTCGAAGGGGGTGTCGGCCAGCACGCGCCAGGTCGCGTCGCTCACGAGGTTCAGTCCCTCGGGACCGACGCGCAGCGGTTCGATCCCGACGCGGGCCTGCAGCAGGAAGCCCGGCTCCGCGCCCAGGCCGCTGCCCGAGTAGGCTCCGTGGAAGTGCGCGCGTGCGGCGATCACGTTCGTCCCGACCGTGAGGTAGGGCGCGAGGTCGTAGGCGTCGTAGAGGCCCGAGCGGTAGGGGTCCGTCTGCGCCGGTCCGCGCCCGACCTCGACGCCGTTCACGTACAGGACGTAGTCGTCGTGGGCGGAGACGTAGGCGCGCGCCTGGAGGATCGGTGCGGCGACCTCGAACCGCTTGCGCAGGTAGCAGTAGTCGTTGGGAGCGACGCTGTCGTCCCAGATCCAGTGCGCGCTCCACTGCTCCGCCGTCGGACCGGTCCCGAAGGTCTGCGGCTCGCTCCAGGGCCCGACGGCGTCCGCGTCGTCCCACAGCCGCACCTTCCAGAAGAGCGTCTCGTCGCCCGGCAGCGCCGCGCCGTCCCAGACGTACGAGGTGCGGCGCGTGAGCACCTTGCCGCTGTCGAAGAGGTCGCCGACGTCCGCGTCCAGGAGGTCCTCGCGCGTCGCGACCAGGAGCCGGTAGGCCGACTGCAGCGCTCCGCGGTCCGCGTCGACCATGCGCCAGGAGAAGCGCGGGGCGTCCGCGTCGACCGCGAGCGGCGCCACCCGACGATCCACCTCGAGGGCGGCCGCGACCGGCAGGTCGGCGCCTCGCGCGGAAGCGCCGCCGACGAGCGAGCTCAGCGCCAGGAGCAAGAGGGCCGGGCGGGACCGGCAGGTCGTCCTGGCGCGGCGTGCCCTGGGGAACCGGGTGGGAGGCACGGATCGACGGGGAGGAAGGGAAGTGGCGACGAGCGGGGGAGCGCGCTCCCCGCCGGGCCTCCCAAGCTACCCCGGACCGGGGAATCCGTGGGGATCGAGGCCTCAGGAGCGGGCGCTTTCGATCACGCTCCGGGTGGCCTCCGCCAGCGGGACCCGCTCGCGGTAGCCGAAGTCGCGCTGGGCCGGCTCGAGGTCGTAGGAGTGGCTCGTGGCCAGCTGGGCCGCGACGAAGCGGGTCATGGGAGGCTCCCCCGGCAGCGGAAACAGGTTCCAGAGGAGTTCCAGCGCGCCTCCCGCGGCGTAGGCGAGACGGTAGGGGACGCGCCGCCGCACGCGCGGAACGCCCAGCGCGTCGAACAGCTCTCCGACCCAGTCCCACAGGCGCACGGGCTCGGCCTGGCCGAGGAAGTAGGCGCGCCCCGCGTGCGGGGCCTCGGCGGAGTCGAGCGCTTCGAGCGCGTCCACGTGGGCCGCGGCCGCGTTGTCGACATGCGTCAGGCTGACCTCGTTGTCGCCCTTGCCGACGATCGCGAGGCGACCGGCGCGTCCCTTCGCCACGAGGCGCGGCACGAGGTGCGGATCGCCGGGGCCGACGATCAGGTGCGGGCGCAGCGCGCAGGTCGCGAGCCCGCCGACGCGGTTCGAACGCAGGACGAGGCGCTCGGCGGCCGCCTTCGTGCGCGGGTAGGGCGCGAGGAACCGCTCCGCGTAGGGGAGGTCGTTGCGGGCGTTCTTGTGGTCCTTGCCGTCGAAGCAGCCGCTCGGGCTGCTCGTGTGCACGAGGCGCTGGATGCCGGACTTGAGCGCGGCCT